>NZ_CAXLML010000154.1:0-2936 GCF_964187505.1 Candidatus Chordibacter forsetii | reverse complement strand
CAAAGGATAAGTACCTTCTTGGTCAATAGGGTTTTCTGTTGCTAAAACCAGAAAAGGTGAGGGCAGGGGAAAAGTCTCGTCACCAATAGTAACTTGTCTCTCCTGCATACCCTCAAGTAAGGCACTTTGAACTTTAGCGGGTGCCCTATTTATTTCGTCTGCAAGGAGAAGGTTAGTAAAGATAGGACCTTTCTTAGTAGTAAACTCGCCTTGGTTCGGGCTGTAGATCAAGGTACCCACGACATCGGCCGGTAAAAGATCAGGTGTGAACTGTATTCGTTTAAAATCTCCCTGTATGCAATCGGACAGGGTTTTAACGGCTAAGGTCTTGGCTAAGCCGGGTACGCCTTCAAGTAAGACATGACCATTAGCCAGCAATCCAATCACCAAGCGATCGATGAGGTATTTTTGCCCTACGATAACTTGTCCAATTTCTTGTTTGAGTAATGAAACCCAAGACGCCTCGTTTTTGATTTTTTCTTGCTCTTCAGGAGCTGGTGGAGTGGATGATGATAGTGAAGAAGTCATAATTTACAAAGTACATAGCGTATCTAATCGTTACTTTTGTCCAAGGGAAAAGAATGCAATCAAGTAATCCGTTTTTTTTCGGCTTGGCTAAAACTTGGGTCTTTAAGAAGGTAGGGTTAAGCAAACTTATCGGCTAGTTATATATATGTCCTAATCATGTTTAATTTAAGCAAAGAATCCAAACTTACCTTTTTCGCCCTTCTTTTTATTCCATTTATTTGGGTTACTCTGAATCATTTCGGAACTCTCGATTACTTAAAAATCAAATCGGTCGATTTGAGAAAACAATACCGTGGCGAGATTTCACAAGATTTGGCGGAAAATTCACATGACTTAATTATCGTAGAGAACAATCAAACGGTTCCTAGAATACCTAAGTTAGTTTATGTAAACTTTGATTCTGCTACATTGGCAATGGATGGAGTAGGGGAGCGTCCTTGGGATCGTGCTTTTTTTCGCGACACTGCCATCACTCTTTTGGAAAAAGGGCAGGCTCGTTCAATAGGCTTCGACTTTGGTTTCACTCCCAAAAGTATGTCGAAAATGGTTCCGCGTAAAAATTCATATCGTAGTGACATAGCTATGGGTCAATTGGTGGATAAATTTCCAAATCAAGTAGTTTTGGGATGTTTATATTCGGGGGTACAAACACCCTTTGTTAAACCAGTCAATGCCAGTGCATTTGCACCTCTTTTTTCCGAGGGATATTCTGAAAGTGGTAGTGACTTTTCTTACCCTGAATCACCAACTTATCCCCTCCAAAACTATAAAAACGGAAAGTACATTGGTAGGTTAGGATCCTTTTCAGTACCACCATTTCGTGCAGTAGATGAAATTCCAAGGTGGGCTCCTTTATGGTTCCCTGGTGGTGGTAAGGCTCACGCATACAACTTGTTGGGTGGAAAGCAGAATGTTCTAGAATTAGAATCACCTAGAGAAAATAAAAGCTCAATAGATCGTTTAGAGAGTGAGTTATCCAAGTATTTAGATTCAAGGGCTATCTACAATAAGGCACTTGAAGAGTCTGAAGCAGAGTTGTTTACAATTAATCAAAAGAAATTAGGAATTGAGCGCAGAATTGATCGATTCCAAAAAATGAAAGACAACCTTGAGAGTTTGGGTGAAGAAATCACTACACTCAAAGGAACATTGAAGGCGGTTCCTACTCTTGTCGCTACGTTAACCCCTCAAATCGATGAGAGGATTTCCAAGCGAGGGTTTATTTACTGGCAAGTTCTTTCAGCAGTGGAAACAGGTGGGCGGGAAAATGTTTATTCTCTTGACGAAGTTCAGACCGAATTGGCTGAAATAAACACAGTGATTGGTAATTTTGAGGAAACTTTAGAGGCGAACCCCAGTTTATCTGCTATCATAAAGCCTCAAATTGAAGGTCATTTGTTAAAGCGAGTCTCTTTGTTAAAACAAATTGAGGCACTTGGTAAACCAGTTGCGGACCAAGAGATATTGAACGTTTTGGAACTCCTTTCAGGAAAGCAAGCCCATGAAAATAAGGAATTACTAGATATCCTTCCGAAGTTAGAAGACAAGGAAGTTCAGCGTAATGATGCAAGAGAACAACTTACTCAAACTGAAAAAACGGTCGAGAATATACAGCGGGCTCTTTCTAGGCTCAAAGGTTTGGTTGAAACAGAATTAGTCGAAACAAATCACACCTTGCGATTGGTCTATAAAAGAGCTGAGGGAGATTTCTCTGCTGGTGTCTTAGTCGACTCTTTGCCTAATGAAATGCCCTTGTTTAGAAATGAGAAATTCTTCACCTTAGGTTTGGAGACATTATTGGCTTATTATGGGATTGGTACTGAACAGGTTAAGATTTCCCAAGACCGAGAGAACATGGTTTTACATAGCCTTTCTGGGGAAGTTTTACTTGAGGCACCTTTAACCGATGGGCAATGGCTCGAAGTAAATTGGTTCTCGTCTTGGTCTCAACTTTCGGTCGTAGATGAGCTAATAAGGGAAGCTAAAAAAGATTATAGTGATGGAGATATCGAAGCATATTTGTCCGTAATTCCCAAGATTTTCCGACTTACTTTAGATCGTGTCGAGAATTTGGATGTATTGATAGGCAATGAAGGTTTAATTCGAGCAATGACCGATCTAGGATTGGAGAGTGAACTCATTGATATAGCCCGGGAATTACTCGTTAATTCTGCTAATGAACTTCAATCGTTACCTGGACATAATGAGTTAGTTCGGGTGTTGGATGGCATTGCTTACTACTTTATTCCAGCAAGTATACAGTCAGAATACAATCCTATGTGTGGAATGGTTGATATTTTAAATTATGGAAGATTTCACGACGAAGTCTCGGCCAAAATAAATGAATTGGAAAATGCTATAGAAAAAGGTCTGCAAAAGATAAAACAAGCTCAAGATGCACTTTCTAA
>NZ_CAXLML010000153.1:0-4407 GCF_964187505.1 Candidatus Chordibacter forsetii | reverse complement strand
GTTTCCTGGCTCTCCTGAGCAAAATCCATCAATTCGGGTGCTCGTGCCTGCATCCGATAGGCCATTTCGTAGGCCTCGATCCGGGCATTGATCTCTGGGTCGCCCATACGGTTCAAGGAATTCCGGTTCAACTTATTGAGCAGATCAAGGGTTTGCCGCTGAGCAGTCCGGTCAATCCCCTTGGGGTTGGAGACATGGAGGATAGGATCAGCCCCCTGGCGGAAGGGAATACCCTGATGTTCGGAGGGTAGAAATCCGGAACCCCAGAGAGCAGAACCACCGCTCAAAACACCATTGCTTTGTAAGACCACGAATCCAGGGAGGTCGTCCGCCTCACTGCCGATTCCGTAACTTAACCACGATCCCATACTGGCTCGGCCGGGGATGCCGCTGCCCGTGCTCATGAAGAGTTGGGCGGGGGCATGGTTGAAGTGATCGGTCTTCATTGATTTTATGAAGGTCAAATCATCGGCAATTTTGGAAAGGTAGGGCAGGCGGTCGGATAGCTCAGCACCGGACTGGCCATGTTTGGCGAATGGGAAGCGAGGCCCAAGCACCGCAGCATCGGGCTGGATGAAGGCATAGCGCTGTCCCTTAATTACGGAAGGGGGGATGGGCTTGCCCTCGATCTCTGCAAGTTTTGGCTTATTGTCAAAGAGTTCCAACTGGCTGGGTGCACCGGCCATAAACAAAAAGATGACCCGCTTGGCTTTTGTTGGGAAACGCATGAAACCGGGGTTGCCCATTGCTCCAAAACTTTCTTTGGCGAGCATGGAGGCGAGGGCGATCTTGCCCAGTCCAATTCCACAGTCTTCAAAAAAGTGTCTTCGGGTGCGATGTAGGAGTGGATTTGTGATCATGGCTTGGTGATGGATTCGTCTAAATTCATAATAGCCCGGGCGAGCAAAACTTTGCCTGCCCAGATAGCATCAGCTTTTGAATCATTGGTGACATCGACCGGTTTGAGCTGTCCTTTTTGGAGTCGGTCAATTTGTTGCTCGAGGTAGTCTTGCAGGACCTTACTTTCTTCCTCAGATGGTGGGCGGGTAAGGAACCTGCGGAACAATTCATTTACTGGGTCTTTGCTCGTTTGATGGACAAGTTTGCCAGCCTCACGGGCGAGTTCGACATACATTTCATCGTTGAGCAGAGTGAGGGCTTGCAGAGGGGTATTGCTACGGTCGCGTTTGGCGAGGCAATTTTCTCCTGAGGTTCCATCAAAGGTCATAAATCCCGCAAAGGGTGCGGTCCGCTTGATGAAAGTATAGACGGAGCGGCGGAAGCGATCTTCCCCTTTGGATACATTCCATGCCTGGTTGCCAAAGGCATGGGAGAGAACAGTTTTGGGTTGGGGCGGGTAGACCCCAGGCCCGTACATTTTGGAGGAGAGTTTCCCACTGGCATGGAGCATATGATCGCGGATTAATTCTCCACTTAATCTTAAGCGGGGGCCGCGTGCCAGCAAACGGTTCTGTGGATCTTTCTCCAGAAGCTCGGGAGAGGCAGTGGAGCTTTGCTTGTAGGTGGCACTGGTCACAATTTGTCGGTGGAGCTTCTTCAATGACATGCCCTGTTTTCTAAATCCCACCGCCAACCAATCGAGTAGTTCGGGGTGGTCTGGCGCTGGTGCCTGGGTACCAAAATCTCCACTGGTTCGAATCAGGCCAAAGCCGAAGAGGGAACGCCAAGCTCGGTTAACGGTTACCCGGTCTCCAATGGGATTGTCCTGACTCACTAACCAGCGGGCAAATTCCAATCGGTTGGTGGGCATCTTGGTATTTTTGCTGAGAAGAATCTCGGGGATTTTGGGATGCACTTCATGCTTGGGACTGGTGTACTCTCCACGATGGCGCAGGTAAGTGGGGCGGGGGTTATCCGCCGGGCGCTCCTGCATGACCAGTGACCTGCGGTTATTGGGAAGTTGTTTGCGCAGGGCATGAAGCTCAGAAAGTTCGTTCGATTTTAGGGGGATGTTTTTCCAGGGAGCATCACCTGCTTTTCCGGCAATGGTAGATTCCTGGCCATCGCTTAGACCCTTGGTCTTCCAATCATTACCTTCTGGTTCCTGTTCAGAAAATTTCCATGATTGATCCGTTACATGGGATTGTCTTTTACCCTCCGCAGAAATGATTTCCAATTGGGCAATTAAGGCTCCCGGTCCCCCATTATTGGTAGCTTTCACCGAAAGGATGTTGTTTCCTTCCTTGAAGTGACTGGAGACATTTACGGACACAGGTTCGTACCATAGAGAATTTGAGGCCACTTTTTTCCCATTGATGAAAAACTCGGACTCATCATCACAAGTATAGACCAAACGGGCAGATCGTGGTTTCTTTTTTAAGTCGATAGTCTTGGTGAAATAGAGGGTTTGTTTAATTTTGTTATTTTTGTCATCCCAGATCCATTTGGCATGACCATCAAATGCCTGAACATTCTTTTTACTGTAAAATACTTTTTCGAGGTATGTACTTTTAAGCAGTTGAAGGTCATCAGAGTTTAGATCTTTTTTGGTGGCTAATAGATCCTCTATCTTGGCACCCAGTTTTTGTACCTTTGGGCGATTAGATGCAGAGGTGGCAGATATGCGGAACCTGCCAAGACTGGCGACAAAGTGCCTCTCGAAAAGGAGGGAAAGAGAAAAAGATTGGTTGGCAGGTATGGGTTCAGCAAGGGGGAGGATAATATGTTGTTCCTCGCCAACACCGGCACTCCACCCAGATGAACCCTCTTTATCTATCGTTTTGTCTGCACCATGCCCATTGCTTGCAACTGGCTTTTGTATCTCAACTTCCTGACCATCGTTTAGCAGAACATCTATTTCACTTAGAAAGAAGAGTCCTTTTCTACCCTCATAGTAAGACCGCCCAGGGCCAAGATCAGGTAAACGCTTGTCGGTCATCGTTTCGATCCTAAGGGCAGTGATCGGTTCCTTTGTGGTGAAGTTTAGATCGTAGACATCACGCTTGGTGAAATCACCGGATGCGAAAAGCGAACCGTCCTCCATACTTTCCAGATTGGGTAGGTTGGTTTTCCATGCAGTGGGTTGAAGGATATTCCATGCAGTCGCTTCCTTTTGCAGGCTGGTTTTCCAGGCTTGGAAGGTTTGATCAAAATCATGATGACGCCCCATCAATTCTTGGATCTTTTCTTCAATCTGTTTTTCCACTTCTGCTTTCCGTTTTAATTGTCCATCGGTGTAGAGAAGAAGGTCGGGTTCCTCCACATTGTCGAGGAGGGCCATGATGCCAAAATATTCATCATGGGTAATGGGGTCGTATTTATGGGTGTGGCACTGGGCACATCCGGTGGTTAAACCCATCCACACTGTTCCGGTTGTGGCCACTCGATCAACTGCAGCATAGAAACGATACTCCAGAGGGTCGATTCCCCCTTCCTCATTTAATTGTGTATTACGGTGAAATCCAGTGGCAATTTTTTGGTCTTGGGTGGCACCGGGAAGCATGTCACCTGCAAGCTGTTCGATGGTAAACTGGTCATAAGGCATATCCTCGTTGAGGGCACGGATCACCCAGTCTCGGTATTGCCAAATTTCTCTGGGTCGGTCTTTCTCATAGCCATTGGTATCGGCATAACGGGCGAGGTCGAGCCATTCACGGGCCCACTTTTCTCCGTAGTGAGAAGATGCCATCAGTTGATCAACCAATCTTTCGTAGGCATCCACGCGGTCGTCTTTTACAAAGCGATCTGTTTGCTCGGGAGTGGGAGGTAGACCGATGAGGTCGAGATAAAGCCGCCGCACCAGGGCGTAAGGGTCGGCAGGTGCAGAAGGATCGAGTCCGTTTTTCTCCAGGTTTTTCAGAATAAAGGCATCGATGGGGTTGTTTCCCCACTTGGCTGCATTGACCAGGGTGGTGGACGCTTGAGGCGGTTCAAAAGCCCAATGCTTGGCATACTCTGCACCCTCGGCAATCCATTGGTCGAGCAGGTCTTTTTCCTCCTTGGTTAATGAGGCATGAGATTCGGGTGGTGGCATAATCTCATCGGGATCATCGGAGCGGATGCGGTAGTGAAATTCGCTATCTTCTACAACTCCGGGTACTATAATATCGTTTTCCAACGCATCCTCCCTGATATCCAACCGTAGTTTTGCTTTCCTTCCTTCTTCATCTGGTCCGTGGCAGGCGTAACACTTACTGGCAAGCAGGGGGCGGATGTCCTGGTTAAAATCAACTGAAGCAATGCAGGTTATACAGCAGCCCAAAAAGGCAAAAAACAAGGTAATGGCTTTCACATATAGTATAATGTCGCAAATGATCGGTTTCTTACCACTTAAATCACTAAATAAAGATACAAATTCTTATTCAGGTTACAAATTTACTCTTTTAAAATTTTGCTGTCTTGCTCCTTAAAACTTCAAAGGGCGACCATTCAAGTTCGCCCGCCATT
>NZ_CAXLML010000152.1:0-10040 GCF_964187505.1 Candidatus Chordibacter forsetii | reverse complement strand
CTTGCCCAGCGCGAGATCAAGCGCATGCTTGCCTACTTGATTGTGGCTGAGGTCGGATACATGGTCGGCGGTGTATGGATCTATAATTACTACGGACTGATTGGTTCGGTCTTTCATATCATTAGTGATGCCTGCATGACTCTTTGTCTTTTTTTGGGTGCGGGAATCATACTGGAAAAGTGTAAGACGACACACTTTAATGGGCTTCGTGGATTATTTGCCAAGATGCCACTGACTATGATCGGTTTCTTTATCGGTGGATTTTCCATTATCGGACTACCTCCAACCTGTGGCTTTTTCAGTAAGTGGTATTTAATTACCGGGGGAATGGTTTCTGGACGCTGGGAATATATGATTACCCTGATGTTTTCCACCATGGTCATGGTTGTCCTCTTTTTCCGATTGATTGAACGTATACACCTCGCGGTAGACGAGAGCGGGAAAAACCTTGGCAAGGGCCATGGCGACCTCGGGTTAACCAAGCAGCAAACCCGTTTTGATGAGGCCCCCCTGAGCATGCTGATTCCGCTTTTACTGACGGCATCCGTTGTATTGCTTGTGGGCGTGTATAATCAGGAGGTGGTCAATCAAATCGAAGTGTTCCTTCAACCTTTTAATCTTCCAACCGGAGTGAAGTACGAATGAACGATCCCGTAATAGTCGAAGATATTCGTCCGCTCATTGCATTGCTTGCCCCATGGGCGGGTATAATCGGTATTATTTGGGCGGGAGAAAAACGAGCTAATTTACGGGAAATGTTCACCTTCATTGCGGCATCTGTTCAGGCAGCAGTCGTCCTTTCGCTCGTGCCGATTATTTTGAGCGGAGCGGTCGTGGAGTTTCACATTTGGCAAATCTTTTCCCATGTTCCCATGCTCCTACGGGTCGATGGTCCTGGTCTACTCTTTGCCTGTGTTGCTTCTGTGCTTTGGATTGCTACGACCCTCTATGCTGTGGGCTACATGCGAGGTTTGCATGAACATGCCCAAACCCGATTTTATTCCTTCTTTGCCCTCTCTTTATCCGCCACGATGGGGGTTGCTTTCTCGGCCAACCTTTTGACCATTTATTTCTTTTATGAAATGCTCTCGGTATCGACCTTTCCCTTGGTTACCCATATGCAGGATAAGCAGGCACGGACAGGTGGACGAACTTACCTAGGATACCTTCTCTTTACTTCCCTTTGCCTTCTTCTTCCTGCCCTAAGTTGGTGCTATGTTTGGTTGGATGGGGGGAGCATGACGATGGATTTCATGGCTGATGTGGGCAAGGTTGGCAACTTTGGGGAAACGACTCAGATCGTTCTTCTCTTTCTTTTCACATTTGGTTTTGCCAAAGCCGGGTTAATGCCGGCACATTCCTGGTTACCTGGAGCAATGGTTGCACCAACTCCGGTCTCTGCTTTGCTCCATGCCGTCGCCGTGGTCAAGGTCGGTGTATTTTGTTTATACCGTGTGTATGCAGATGTTTTTGGTCCCGAAGTTCTTGCCAAGATGGGGGGGGAGGAATGGGCCATGGTTATTGCTTCTGTCACCATTATTATTTCCTCCCTGATTGCTTTATCTCAAGATAATTTAAAGCGCCGATTGGCATTTTCCACTATAGGACAACTCGGATACATTGTACTTGGGGCAGCCATAGCCACAGACCGTGGACAGGGTGGGGCAGTCTTGCATATTGCCATGCATGCTTGTGGGAAAATCACCTTATTCTTTTGTGCGGGTGCAATCTTTGTGGCCTCCGGAAAAAAATATGTCAGTGAATTACGTGGTATCGGCCGCAAAATGCCCCTTACTATGGGTGCGTTTATGATTGGTTCACTCAGTGTAATCGGCCTACCTCCCCTAGGTGGCTTTATCAGCAAATGGTATCTTGCTCTCGGAGCACTCGACCGTGATGCCATGTGGGTGGTGGTTGTTTTGTTAATTAGTTCACTTCTTAATGTTTTTTATCTGCTTCCAGTTGCGGTAACTGCCTTTTTTCGAACACCGGATACGGAAAAAGATTCAGCTTTAAAGGAAGCTCCATGGCCTTGTGTAGTTCCCTTGCTTTTAACTGCTCTTGGTTGTTTCCTTCTCTTTTTCTGGTCCGATAGCCTTTTGCAAATGGTCGGTCTGCAACCATGAAGCAATTAATGATTTCAATTGATGAATGCTCATTCTAAAACCCGTAAGCCCAAGGAAGATCCCCGTTGGTTGGACCAACCGGAAAATGTACGCAAAATCATTCGCTGGTTTTATGGATTATGCGGATTAGTTATTCTGGTCGATGTGGTTTTTAGCATGGGTTGGCATAAGCACGCCGCTTTCTCGGAAGAGGTCGGAATCCACGCAATCGAGACGCTTCCTGCCTTCTATGGTTTATACGGTTTTCTGGCCTGTGTAGGAATGGTTTATATCTCCAAACTTATGCGGAATTGGAAAGGTAAGAAATTATTAATGCGGGAGGAAGACTACTGGGATAAGTAAGATGATGACACTCGCATCCACCCTTGAAATCGGCACACATCCTGCCACCGCCTTATTGATAGGAGGATTGGCAGCGGCTGTTCTTCGCGGACGTTATGCCTCCTGTGCCTTGGTTCTAGCACCGTTGTTTGGACTTGGGTATGTTGCAAATTTGGAGGTCGGAGCTGCATCCACCCTTCATTTGTTCGGCTATGAAATTCTCGGGGTGGTGGTCGATCAACAGGCTAAACTCTTTGGGTACCTCTTTCATATTGCCGCCTTGATTGCTGGGGTTTATTCCTTTCACCTGCGGGATCCTTGGCAGGTTTCGATGTCTTTACTCTATGCCGCAACTGCGGTGGGAGTGGCTTTTGCCGGAGATATGCTCTCCCTGTTTTTATGGTGGGAGGGATTAGCCATCACCTCGGTCTTTCAAATTTGGGGAAAGAGAACCAAACAGGCAGAAGAAGCTGGTTTCCGCTACCTATTCTTTCATGTATCTTCCGGACTCTTACTCTTAGCAGGGATTCTTGTGCGGTACCATGGTGAGGGGCCTGAGGCTCTTAGTCTTGCACCCTTAACGAATGCTTTGGAGGCTGGAGATACCGGTGCCTTACTTATTCTCTTAGCCATTGGAATTAAGGCGGCATTTCCCGGTTTGCACGTTTGGTTGAAGGATGGATATGCGGAGGCCACCCATACTGGTCCGGTCTGGCTCTGTGCTTTTACTACTAAATGCGCGGTTTGCATGCTTGCCCGGCTATTCCCCGGAGCCGAAGTATTGATCACCATTGGTGGAGTCATGGCCATTTTTCCTGTCTTTTATGCCGTGATTGAGAACGATCTTCGACGGGTGTTGTGCTACGGTAAAATCAATCAGATTGGGTTTATGGTTGTTGGGATCGGAATTGGTACCGATCTGGCCATTGATGGAGCAATTGCCCATGCTTTCTCTCATGTGATTTATAAAGGCTTATTATTCATGAGTATGGGGGCAGTCCTGTTCCGAACCGGCGAAATTCGTGGTTCGCACCTTGGAGGCCTTTATAAGACGATGCCCTGGACAACTGGTTTCTGCATAGTTGGTGCTGTATCGATGTCCTTTCCGTTGTTTTGCGGCTTTGTCAGTAAATCGATCATTATCACCGAAGCAGCCCGTGATGGACACCTCTTGATCTGGATGTGTCTTCTCTTCGCATCTGCAGGAGTATTTCATTATGCGGGTATCAAAATTCCTTTTGTTGCCTTTTTTGCTAATGGTTCTGGACTTCGCCCTAAAGAAGCCCCAATGAATATGCTAATTGCGATGGGAATCTCTTCCTTTCTTTGCATTTTTTTGGGATGCAACCCTCAATGGCTTTATGATTTGTTACCTAATGGAGCGGCTGGCTATCATCCCTATGATGCCACCCATGTAATTACGCAGATAGAAATCCTTCTTTTTTCCGCCCTTGCATTTACCTTGTTGAATCTGTGGGGTAAATATCCACCGGAATTACCCTCCGTCAATTTGGATGCCGATTGGATATATCGAAAAGCTGGTCGTGGGTTTCTTTCCTTTGGCGAGGGTTTTTGGAATGGATTGAATAAGCAGGCTCATACTTTTTTTGTCGAGGGGATTACGGGTGGTGTATGTTCATTTCTTAAACGCGGACAGGTACACGTGATGCAAACCCTCTACCAACCTTTTGTAAAAATCGGTCTGATCGAAGAAAATGGATCAAAAGGTAGGGATCTTTTGGGGAAGCGATCTGCTTTGGGTGTACACCCAGTTGGATGGACCGCTTTATTCTGCATGCTTTTCTTCCTTGGTTTTTTATTGCTCATGTTCAAGTAAGCATGGGAATCTTCCTTGCCCACTTCGTTCTCAGGTGCTTGTTTAGAGTTTATGAAATGGGTGGTCGGTAAACGGGGTATTAGTTTTCTTTTGGCATTTTCATTGTATTTGCCTGGCGGTTGCAAATATTTCGACCCTGATGCCAATTTTATCGATGAAAAAGTAGTCTGGAAGAAGATTCAAAAGGAAGCCCCTGAACTTGGATTGGATCCAAGCTTTGTCTATGCAATTTGCCATGCTGAGAGTAGCCTCAATGCAAATGCAGAAAGCTCTATCGCTAAGGGGTTGATGCAATTGACCGAGCCGGCATGGTCAGACGTCACCACACTTCATTACCGAACCGCATTTCAATGGGAAACCAATGTTGAGGTGGGTATGCTTTATCTCAAACGCCTCAAGGGCATGCTGGAAAGTGTTGATCTTTTTACCTACCCTCGACTAGCCGCAAGTTATCGATACGGTTATGGTGCACTTAGGCAGGAGCAATTTATGGTCAGTCGTATGAAGACTCCGATCAATCGGATATACCGCAAACTCTTTGCCGGTCAGTTATCTCCAGTTGCCCCTCCCAAAGAATAATTTTTTTAAGTGGGGGCAAAATCTGAGGTACAGGTCAGAAAGCGGGGAGATTCCCCCCTGGAACCACCCTCTGGATATGAGTCTGAAATAAGTAACTTTCTCGCCTGGGTACAGTTGGAGCGCGGTCTTTCAAAAAATACGATTGAGTCTTATGAATCCGACCTCATTCAGTGTGCAATCTTTTTAAAAGAAAAAGGGGCAGGGAATTGGCAGTCGGTTTCTTTGGATCAGGTATCTACCTGGATATCCTCCCTAACTCTAGGTGGATACGCAGTCGCCAGCCTTGCTCGAAAGTTATCCGCTTTGCGTATGCTCGCACGTTACTTGGTAAGCGAAGGAAATTTGGAAAGTGATTTCACTGAACTGTTAAGCAATCCAAAGAAGGGACGTTTTCTCCCCCATGCCTTGAGCATCGAAGAAATGGAAAAGTTTCTCAACTCTCCTGATTTAAATACAGTACAGGGAAAGAGAGACCGTGCGATTTTCGAATTGATGTACGGGAGCGGGTTGCGGGTTTCCGAGGTTTCTTCTGTTCTTGCAAATGCGATCGATCTGGACGATGGCTTCGCCCGAATCTTTGGCAAGGGGGCAAAAGAACGAATTGTACCTGTTGGTGGACAGGCGGTCTTGGCTATCCGAAATTATTTACACGGAGGACGACCACATCTGGCAAAGGAAAAGTCCGGTGGTGAATTATTTCTGAGTAAGCGTGGAACCCCAATTTCACGAAAAATGATCTGGGTACTTGTCAAAGATTATGCCCGTCGTGCAGGAATTGAAAAAAACCTTACGCCTCATGGATTACGTCATTCTTTTGCTACACACTTGCTCATGGGTGGTGCAGACGTCCGGGCAGTCCAGGAAATGCTTGGGCATGCAGATATTGGCACAACTCAAATCTATACACATGTTGAATCTCAGCGTTTGCAGGATGAGCATGCCAATTTTCATCCGCTTGCTCAAAAGTCAGAAAATGTGAATTAAATTTTCTCACGTGCGCAAATAAGGATTGTAAGAAGGTCCTATTCTCTGTGTTTAAGATAGGGCGTGAAGGTTACGGTATTTGTTTCCCCCAAGACTACGGTTTTGGATCCTCAGGGCGCGGCAGTTGAGCAAGCGATTAAAAGCTTGGGCCATCATTCCATAGAGGGAGTGCGTGTTGGTAAGACCGTGACCTTTCATATGGAGGGTTCCGACACTCCGGAAATACGCGATGAGATCGATCGTTTATGCGATGGATTGCTCAGCAATCCGGTAATCGAGGATTATCGTTACGAGATTATCACCGAGTGAAAATCTTCCGCCATCTCGACAAAGCCGGCAATATGGGCTTTGGTCGATTCGATGAGGAGGGAAGAACCTTTTTAATCGTTCAAAAACCAGATGGTGGGTTTGAGAGTACCAATCAGGCGATTACTCCTTTTCAACTCTTAACCCCGATCGACTTTCGTTGCATTTACGGAGTGGGGCATAACTACCGAGCACATGCAGAAGAGACAGGGGCGGAGCTACCCGAGCATCCGATGATTTTCATGAAGGCCCCCACAACGGTGCAAAACCCGGGAGATCCCATTGTCATCCCTCGCTTTCTGCGCAGTGATAAAGTCGATTACGAGGGAGAACTTGGTGTGGTTATTGGTCGCCCTTGCAAGAATGTATCCCCGGAGGAAGCAATGTCCTATGTGCTTGGATTTGTCTGTGCCAATGATGTGAGTGCCCGGGATTGGCAAAAGGAAAAAGGGGGTGGGCAGTTTTGCCGTGGTAAGAGTTTTGATACCTTCTGTCCGGTCGGCCCATGTTTGGTCACGATTGATGAATTGCCCGATCCGTCCAACCTTACTTTGCGTACTTATATAAACGAGGAAAAGATGCAGGAAGCTTCCACCTCAGATATGATTTTTAATGTGCCCACCTTAATTTCCTTTCTTAGCGGAAGTACTACCTTGCTCCCAGGCACGCTTATTCTAACAGGTACTCCCAGTGGAGTGGGAGAAGCTCGTGACCCTCGAAGATTTCTTGTTCCTGGGGACGAGGTTACGGTGGAGATCGAGGGAATTGGACTGCTTACCAATCCCGTGGTCGAAGAAATTTTTGAGGAAGAATCATCCAAGGAGAAAAAAATATCGTGAAGGTTGCTATTATTCAATTTCCGGGGTCCAATTGCGATTGGGATGCCGAACACTCGGTTCAAAATGTTATCGGACTGCCCGCTGGTCGCGTCTGGCATAAGGATCCTTTACCCGAGGGGGTAGAGGCAGTCATTGTCCCAGGTGGTTTTTCCTTCGGGGATTATTTGCGCTGCGGAGCGATTGCTCGGTTTTCACCGATCATGTCCGATCTACAGAGCTTTGCGGATCAGGGCGGACAGGTGTTGGGCATCTGTAATGGATTTCAAATTCTTTGCGAATCTGGATTGTTGCCAGGTGCCTTGGTTCGAAATGATTGCATTGAGTTTCGTTGCCTGAATCAAAAGCTCAAGGTCGAAAATTCTAATGAACGCTTTAATAGCGAAGTCTTAGGTGCTCAACTAACTTTACCTATTGCCCATGGTGAAGGGAATTACCGGGCGGATACAGAGGTGCTTGCTGATTTGGAAGCTAACAACCAGGTTCTCTTACGCTATTCACCCAATCCCAATGGTTCCATTAATGACATTGCCGGTATACGAAACCAAACGGGCAATGTTTATGGCATGATGCCTCACCCAGAACGGGCAGTGGAAAGTCACCATCCTTGCCTTGATGGCTTGCCTGTCCTACGTGCTTTTCTGCAACCACTCCTTCAATCATCTCCCGTCCAACTTTCCGCCTGAATCATGGAAACCACCGCCGCGCCCCTTCCTCCAAATCCAGATCCTTGCTTAAATGTTGAGATCACCCCCGAGTTGGTCGCTCAACACGGTCTCCTACCCGAAGAGTACGAACGTATACTTGGGATACTTGGTCGCACGCCCAACCTTACAGAACTGGGAATTTTTTCGGTTATGTGGTCTGAGCATTGTGCCTACAAAAATACGCGCAAGTTACTCAAATTATTTCCCACCGAAAAAAAGGACAAAGATGCGATTGGGCAGGTGCTCGTCAAAGCGGGAGATGAAAATGCCGGGGTCATCGATGTTGGTGAAGGGTGGGGCGTTGCCTTTAAGATTGAATCCCATAACCATCCAAGTGCTATCGAACCTTTTGAGGGTGCTGCCACTGGTGTGGGTGGAATCGTGCGGGATATTTTTACCATGGGTGCACGCCCTGTCCTGCTGACGAATTCCTTACGATTTGGGTCATTAGAATCCAGCCAGGTAAAGCGTTTGTTCAGGGGAGTGGTAAGTGGAATTTCCCATTATGGAAACTGCCTGGGTATTCCCAATATGGGCGGAGATGTTTATTTTGATGATTGTTACGAGGGAAACCCCTTGGTCAATGCCTTGTGTGCCGGGATTCTACGGCATGAAGAAATTCAAAAGGGGGCGGCCACCGGGGTGGGTAATCCTGTTTATTATGTGGGTCCAGGAACTGGGCGTGATGGTTTGGGTGGGGCAAGTTTTGCCTCCCGTGAATTGACCGAAGAAAGCGCCGAGGATCGTCCAGCCGTGCAAAAGGGGGATCCTTTTATGGAAAAACTCCTCCTCGAAGCTTGCTTGGAAATGATGTCCATTCCAGGGCTTGTAGTGGGCATCCAGGATATGGGTGCGGCCGGCTTGACCTGTTCAACTTGTGAGACTGCATCCCGTGGGGATTCTGGGATTGAAATTGATTTGGATCTGGTCCCGCAAAGGGAAACGGGAATGAATTCCTACGAAATTATGCTATCTGAGAGCCAGGAGCGCATGTTGGTCATCGTGGCAAAAGGTCGTGAACGTGAGCTCGAAGAAGTGTTTGAGAAGTGGGACTTGCATGCAGCCCACATTGGAGAGGTTAAGGAAGGAAATAGGATGGTTGTTCGCCAAAAGGGTGTGGTGGTGGCGGACCTCCCGGCTAAATCCTTAACCGATGAGGCTCCAATCTATGATCAACCGGCAACTGAGCCTGCTCATTTGGCCATGGCTCGGGAATGGAAAGTGGATTCTATTCCCGAGCTCGGCCAGGAAGCGGTAGAGGGTGCCCTGCTTGGGTTGCTTACGCATCCAACCATTGCTTCCAAGCGATGGATTTGGAAACAATACGATCATATGGTTATGTCCGGATGCACGGTGGAACCAGGCAGCGATGCCGGGGTGGTAAAACTTAGCATTGCAGGAATTAATAAATACTTAGCCATCGCCAATGATTGTAATAACCGATTCTGCTACCTGGATCCCTATAGAGGTGCTCAGATTGCCTTTGTTGAGTGCATGCGTAATTTAGCCTGTTCGGGTGCAAGGGCTTTGGCAGTGACTGATAATTTAAACTTTGGAAATCCAAACAAGCCAGAAGCCTACCATATGCTTAAGGAATGTGTGAAAGGATTAGCTGATGCCTGTGCCCACTTTGATGTCCCCGTCGTGGGTGGAAATGTTAGCTTGTACAACGAACATGGTGAAGGCGCTATCGATCCAACCCCGGTTGTTTCGATGGTCGGATTGATTGATCATCCGGACCGGGTAACTCGCAGTGGTGTAAAAGATAGCGGCCTTGAACTTATTCTCTTAGGAGGATTGCCCGATGAACTGGGCGGGAGTTATTACTTACAATCTGCCTTTAACAAAAAAGAGGGAACCTGCCCGAAGGTTGATTTAGATGCAGAAATGAATTTGCAGAATTTATTGATCGGACAAATTGAGGAAGGAAGAATCTGTGCGGCACATGATTTATCCGAGGGTGGATTGCTGGTTTGCTTGGCAGAAATGCTTTTTGATGCCCATGGGGTTGGAGCTTCAATTTCATTACCCGACCTTGGATCGTCTGGTCGGTTGGATGCTCTTTTATTTGGTGAAAGCCAGGCTCGGGCGATTATCGCAGTAAAGCCAGAGAAATGTGATGCCGTCATCCAGGCAGCCATAAACCTGGGAGTATCCGCTCATGAAATGGGCAAAACGGATGATTCCTCCCAGTTGAAAGTTGAGGTTGCGGGAACTTCCGTAATCAATGCGGATGTTTCCGGCTTGAAGAATGCTTGGGAAAGCGCGATTCCTAAGCACATGGAAATTGCCTAGCCCCAACCATTTTATTTTCAACAAATGAGTGACGAAATTGGACACCATT
>NZ_CAXLML010000151.1:0-4338 GCF_964187505.1 Candidatus Chordibacter forsetii | reverse complement strand
TTAAAAAAAAAGGCATACCCATCAAAGGAAGGACCAAGCGCAAGATGGCAAGGTCGCTATACCAAGCCAATTTTCGAGCTGAAGAAATTACAGGAGGGTGTGAAATAATTATCGCTTTTTTCCCGTTTTTTCGGCTCTCCTTTTTCAGTTTGCGCGAAAGTACGATTTCCTCACCCGCAAAATGAGTTTCAGGAAATCCACCACACTCGAAAAATAATTCTGCACGACAAAAGATAAAACTCCCGGCGAACAATTTAAATTTTCTTGATATCCAGTTCCAGGCACCTGGAAGAAATCGACCAGCGAACCAACGAGCAGGATACGCGTCCAAAACTAACTGAGCTCCTCCGCAACCGACCTCTCCACCGTTAAGAGACTCAATTGCCTGGGCGAATGTGGACGGAGGAACCAATGTGTCTGCATCAACAAAAATTAAATTGAGTGCGCGAGCAGCTCGGGCACCACTATTACGAGCTTTTGCAATTTGCCTTACCGGTTCCTTGATCACAATGCAGCCAAATTCCTCTGCTATTTGGGCTGTTCGATCAGTACATTGATTATCAACCAAAATGATCTCCCCCCGTAAGCCAGCTAATCTGTCTATCGCATGCTTGAGAGCTTCCAGGGTCTTGGGTAAATACTCCTCTTCATTGTAGGCTGGAATAATGACCGAGAAATTTAGTTCAGGCTCCAGTTGATTCGAGCCCATCGGTAAAATACTAACGAGAAAACTTCTTAGCTCGTCTGCCCACTCCAAAAGAAAGGCCAGATATCCAACCTTGCAAACGAGAAAGTGGACGGGTTGAATACAAGTCTTCATCTCCCAGGGGATGAAGCGGAGAATCTCCACGAATGTCCGATGCGATCCTATCCAAGGCGGGCAGTTCATTGCCGTCTGCTTGAAGTTGTTGATAAAGAAAGGTCAATCGGTCCACCTCTAATTGTCGAGAAAGAGCCGATAATGTTTTACGAAACTCAGCCACCTCTCCTGCTGGCAGGTTGCTGGAAGTATCTTCAACGCTAGGCGATGGAACAGAAGGCGTATTCTTTGTAACCGCAACTCGAGATTCTAACTCCACAGGCGAGTCGTCGGGTGTTTGTATAACCGAGGGCTTTTCTTCAATTACCATGTCGGCATCAAAGTCTCCTACCGAAAAAGGTTCTTCCTTTAATTCCTCAGAATCTGTTGGGTCAGTCGATTGTGGTGGAATACCTGCCTCCACGATTCCTTCTTCGCCTGGCTCAAAAGCTTCTGAAGAAAGCCTGCCGTCGTCAGATATCGAAGAAGCCAAGGCTTCATCCGTAATCTCTTCGGAATCAGTTGAATTCATTAGGTTGAATACTTTAAAGGTCGTGGTGGGATAAAGACTTCTCTTCTGAAAAATCTGGGGAATCGATAGGATTAGATAATTCTGCCGTACGGATCAAGGTTAGTTTTTCCCCAGCTTGAATAGAGGGAATGTTTTTTTGCGTTTCTTGGCCAATGATTTCAAGAAATGAATAGGTTTTTTCAACTAAAGTACAGCGAACATAATACGGCATTTCACTCCATTGTTCGCCTGTACGAACAATAAAGACAAAACCCTTTTGCATTCCATCGCCCTCACCCGTCTTGCTAAAAAAGCCTCGACCATTGGGTGCAACATTTTCTATTTCGATGCGGAGGGAATCTCCGTAAAAGATATCGAACGGACGAACAATTTCTTCCGCCAGAGATTTCTTCGCGTCTAAATATGAATCCAAGGCTACTTGGCGAACCCGACTCAATGAGGAAAAATTTTGGTCTAGGCGGTTCCACTCTTGTTCGATTTTTTGATGCTCCTCACCAACCAAGCCAAATTCAGACATTATATCCTCTTTTTGCTTAGTGAGAGGAAGCAGTTTGGCTTCCTCCCCAGATAAACGATTTGTAAAATCGATAAGATTGCTCTTCTCTTTTTCAAGTTCTAGTAAGGCTAATTCTAGTTCAGCTTTTACTTTTTGAATCTTAGGAACAAGAAAGCTCAACTCTTCTTCGGCCCCGTCGCTTTCCTCATTTAAGCTTTCCAAATCCTTTCTCAATTCCCGGTTTATTTTAAATAAAGCGGTCATATTAGCCTCACTGGCATTGGACTCCTCTCCGGTAGCTAATTGAATGTCTCTCAATTTTGATGATCCCACAGTCACCTCTTCCTCTAGGGAGTTAAAAGAATCTAGGCTGAGCAAATAATAACAAATCGCAGCTCCAAGGATTCCCAAGGAAAATATTCTACATAACAACGAGATCAACTTTTTCGAGAGTTAAGAGTTCTACAGGATTACCAATCAAGGGAATAAGTTCAGCCAAAGAATAGTTTCGGAATACTTTCTTAACTCGAATCTTGGAAATTTCCCTGTTTTCGAATTTCACGGAAAAAATCATATCTTCACGAAGCCCGGCACTTCCACCTTCCGAAAGAGCAATGTATCCGGAAGACAGATCAACAGACTTCAATGAAAGGCTCAATTCTTCACCTGGCTCGAGCCAGGGACGTGCCCGTGCATAAGTTCTTAATGATCTTACAGTTGATAGGTAGTGCTCACGAACAACCGAAGTAATTTCTGAATAGACAGTTAGCTTTTGTGCAAGCTCAGAAATCCTGTTTTCGAAATCCCCAATTTCAAACCTCTTCGCATCGACCTGTTGCCTGATCCTCGGGAGTTCACCTCGAAGGTTTTCAATTTTACTCTGAACTCCCTTCACAGCAGTCGCAAAATCGGATTGCTTTTGCTTAGTTGCATCCTTGTCAGCAATTGTATCAGTGAGTGAATTTTCGACCTCCTCGATTTCCTCCTTGGTACGGGCTAATTTCACATCGATTTCGTCCGACGCTTTTTTTAATTCAGCAATTTCCTCCGATAAATCAAGGTTTCGATTCTTTTGACGCAGTTGATCAGAAGCATACTTATCGCGAAGTTCGGCTAAGTTTTTTTCGGCTTCTTTGATTTTTAGATTTTGTAAAGCTATACTGTTGAGGTCTTGATCGTATTCGGAAACCACGGAAAAAGTTAATATTATTCCCGCCAAGCTGGCAATTACAGCAAATGCCTGTAAAAAAATAGTTATTCTACTCATCCGCACATATTTTAGGGTAGAGGAGCAAACAAAAACCCAGGAGGGGCAGCCTCCTGAGTAGTTTCAGTGGGCATATTATCCCCACTATTAATATCGATTCCCTGCGGCATGAAAGCTGGAGGTAAAAACTCTTCCTCTTCATCCTCGATTGGCACTTCAATCAAAGGTGCATTTTCTTCTTCCTCTAAAACATCTAACTGATTTTTGACAAAATTAATTCTCTCACTCTTCGCATTTTCCCATTTCTTATCCCTTATCCTGTCTAGACGGTTAGTATGAATAGCATAAAGATCTTCTACTACCTTATCGTCAGAGCGGGCATAAGAGGCATAATTAATTTTACCCTTTTCATCCCGACCCCAGATTCTTCCAACTTCACGACCTTGATGGAGGGGTATCATTCTTCGGGTTTGCATCTCATAAACATAACGGGCATCCCAAGCATCATAAATTGCCGCTCTGCTAGTATTGGAAGCTTCTTGTTTTTTATAGCCGCACGCTCCCAAGCTTAAGGAAAATACGGTAACTGAAATCAAAAATCTGATATCCATTTATTCTAAGTTAGACAATACCACGACAATTTGAAAACCAAAAACGATATGGCTTTTGACTCCACTCAGGGCCCGCATAATCAACGCCAATTCGAGGGCCAGCAAAAATCTGCTGAGGTTTCCCTTCAGATTCCTCGATCCAAAGTGAATTTTGGGGATGCAAATTGTTACCGTTAAATGAACCCGTCACGCCGAGGCCTTTAGTTAATCGCCCCGGGCCTTTAAAATCTTCCGTTCCTCGAATAAGGACCGCTGCAGGGTAGCCCTCTTCACAGGTTACTACATTTAGCATCCAGTGCATACCATAACAAAGGTAGACATAGCAGACCCCACCCATCTCGTACATAACTGAGGTACGGACTGTTCTACCCTTACTTGCATGGCAGGCCAGGTCTTTCTCACCATCGTAAGCTTCAGTTTCATTTATGACGGAACGAAAAATCGAGCCACATTTTTGGCGGATGCACAAAGTCGTACCCAAAAGTTCACGGGCAACTTTTTTTACATCACTTAGAAAAAATTCGCTTTTGACGGGCTGGAGTTTACTCAATTTTAATAGCTCCGATTTTTAGAATCGATCCATATCGTGACTGGTCCATCATCTACCGCATGAATTTGCATATTTGCTCCAAAAACTCCCGATTGAACATCCCCTTCGAAATGTTCTTTTATTTGGGCAAGCCCTTGTTCATA
>NZ_CAXLML010000150.1:0-3363 GCF_964187505.1 Candidatus Chordibacter forsetii | reverse complement strand
ACTTGCTCAGCATTCTTATCGGTACTAATGATGTGGGCAAAGATGTTAAGCCTGTTGATTTTGAGGGGGACTACCGCTTTGTCTTGGATGCTAGCCGTAAGGCAAATCCAGCACTTAAAATCATTCTGATCGATCCTTTTGTCCTGAGGTCTGGTGAAATCGGTACGGATAATGCCTGGGCCAAGCGCCGTTCCGCGACCGATGAATTGCGAAAGGTGGTTGTTCGTTTAGCCAAGGATTATAATGCTCTTCACTTACCCATGCAGGATATTTTTGATCAAGCCGCAAAGTCCTCTTCTCCTAATCATTGGATTTGGGATGGCATCCACCCCTTGCCTGCCGGGCATGAATTGATTGCCCGTTCATGGCTCGATGCAGTCTCTGCCCGTTGGCCCGCCTGAGCATATTTATGAGCGAGACAGATTGGAACCAAAGGTATGTGGATGGGGATACACCCTGGGACAAGGGAGATGCGGCTCCAGGCCTTAACGATTGGTTGATGGGAAATGATATGGATCCTGATTCCCGTATCCTTGTTCCCGGTTGTGGATGTGGGCACGATGCTCACGCATGGGCAAGGGCTGGGTTTGAAACGACCGGAGTTGATTTATCAGAGCTTGCCCTTAATCAAGCAGGCGAAAATTACGAGGCGATTCCTGGCCTTGCTTTTTTCCCGGGTAATTTTTTAGAAGACGAGCCACAGGAACCCTACGATCTTATTTTTGAGCATACCCTGTACTGTGCCATCGATCCGGCGCGGCGGGATGAATATGCCAAGGCAGTGACGCGTTGGTTAAAACCGGGTGGGTATTTCCTCGCTATTCACTTTATCTTTCCTCTGACCAAAGAGGGCCCACCTTTTGGTGCCAGCAGGGAGGAGATCATCGATCGATTTTCGGACAGATTTGATCTGATTGAAGAATGGGAGCCCCGAAACTTTGAGGGCAGAGAAAGAGAAGAACGGATGTTTTACTGGAAACGGAAATAACTTTTTCTTAACGGTTCCAATCTTTTGCAGGTAGGCTATGAGGCTTGAGGATCTCTAATCCCGACCAGATTTTATAGGTATCTTTTTTATCCTTACCTTCGCTAAAGGGTCCGAATTGGTCGTCTTTGTTATTGATGCGGTTTTTACCAAAAAAATCCTTTTCCATTACATAGGGACTAGGGAAACTTTCCTCTAAGGTTTTCCTGGGGTTAAGAATAGCCATTTCCTGCTTTTCCTCGTCGTAACTAATTTTGGAAGTTGGGGAGAAAAAACTGTTCAGGTCATTTTTCTTCCCTTTGTTTTTCCAGAAAGTTTTCCACTCATCCATATTCATAGAGACTTTATTTTTTAGTTTCTTCCATTCGGTAGGAGTTTTCCCGTAATCAAGTTCTTTAAGGATTAAGTCTTGAAAAGCATCTTGTTTCCATGGATAGGGCACATCGCTTTTATTGCTAATTAGAAAGTTTCTGTCGTCCTCATTGAATCCATAACTATTGAAATCAAATCTTTGGAGGCCGCTTAAAAACTCAGGGTAATTGGTTTCGATCTTCGTTAATCTACCCATAAATAAATTATGAAAAAAGCTGTGATTTGCGGTACTTGCCCGGTGGCTTACTTGTTGGATGCGAACCAATTGCCCGCCGCTTGATGGGCTGGAAGAATCAGAAATTAAATTGTGAGAGAAGGTGGCTCCAGAGGCATCATGTATGTAAACTGCGTCCATCTGGTTTTCAAAAATAAGATTATGATCAACCAATAATTGATCGAATTTATAATTACTCATTTCCAGAAATATGCCATGGGTGCCGTTATGGTGAATGATGTTTCGGCTGATGCGACTTCCGGGAAACTCATTATCCAACCAGATTCCTGGAGAATATGAATTGCGGGCAATATAGTTTCCCTCAATTCGTCCATTTTTTAAATGGTGACATTTAATACCCCCATGCTCCCATCTCTTTTTACCAAAAAAGTTCAGGGTATTATTTCGGAGGATCACATTGTTACGAATGATCAGATTTTTAGATCCGTAACTTAGAATTCCTGCAGAACCGTTATCGATGAAATAATTTCCTTCAATCAGGTTATCATGCGAATATCCATTGTAGGGAGTATTTCCATCGACTCTTCCACAATCAATCGCGGTGGTTTTGGCATAGCGAACGAGATTATTTCGAATAATCCAATGGTAGCCAGCTTCCAGTCCAATCGCACCTTTCTGAGCATATTTATCTTCTTTCCAGAAATTGGTGGGATATTGGTTGCCGCAATGCTCAAAAATAAAGCCTTCTACTACAATGTGGCCGAGACCTCTCTGAACCGGAGCAAAAAGCCTCCTTCGGGTAGTGATTTCTATGTTTTGTTCTTCAGGAATTAAGCCGCCAAAGTGAACCCATATTCTTTCGGTTTTTTGATCATACCACCATCCTTTTGAAGCCAGTTCTTCTTGCAATGGAACTTCCATCCATGGGAGATCATTTACAATGATTTGCCCACAAGTGTAAGCAATATCATCGTCGGTTTCACCAAATCGGTTATCTCCTTCTTCTTTACGCTCAGCTTCCTTTTTTCCTTCTCTGCGATATGGAGTGGAAGCAAGTAACACTTTGAAAGGATTGTAATGATCGAGGTATTCTGAACTTCGGTCAGAAAAAAGATGATCATCAGGCTTGGCTGAGTAAATTCCTTTCCCTTCTTTTCTCCACTTGGGTTTCCAGGTTTCAGAACCCTTAATCAATACTCGTTTTCCATTTTCTGCCCGATAGGTAATAGGCATCCCAGGCATTCCTCCTCTCATTGGAGTTATTCGTTCCCGATAGACTCCTCCTTGGACTAATACTGTATCACCCGGTTGTGCCCGCCTTGCTCCTGATGAAATAGTCTGGATTGGTTTTTCAAAGGTGCCAGGACTGGCATCGTTACCCTGTGGGGAGACCACATAAGTGCGGGCATCTAGGTGAATAAGGGTCGCCCATACAATGATCCAAAACCTAGTGATTTTCATTCGCAACCTATGATCAAATAAAATCAATCAACCTTGCAAGGTGTAAGACTCGAGGGAAAAAAGAGGTACTCAGTCTTCCTGTGTTTTAGCATTCTGAAAAAAGGAGTTCTCGTTTTTTCGCTCAATTTGCAAAAGAGCACTGTCCACGATTTCAAAAGCAGATTCAATGCTTTGATCCACATAGCTGAGGTACCACTCGTCTTTTTCTTGGTCAAAGGAAGGATAGCCCACAAGTTCAAGTAGTTGAAACGTTCGGGGGTCAAAATTATCAACTTCCACTTCATAAACCAGGGAAGGTTGGTCATCCAGTTGGCTGGATGGATCATTGGGTTGGTTGATTTCGAGCATCACCCGGTAGGGCATCGAGGAA
>NZ_CAXLML010000149.1:0-7238 GCF_964187505.1 Candidatus Chordibacter forsetii | reverse complement strand
GCCAACCCTTGGGGATGTACATTTATACATTAATCAACTTTGCGATGTATTATCAAAAGATACAATGACTGACGAAAAGCAGGTTGCCCGACTTAAAAAGTTCCTCAATTACATTGGGCTTTCTGTGGATTTAAAAGGTGAATTCCTTTTCCAAATGAGGAGAACCCGAACGCGATCTGAACTTGATCGGGTTTGCAGATATTTCCTGCTTAATGATGGCAGGTCCGACCAACCTATGCACCTTGAACCTTTATCTAATATGGCTTACAGGCCAAGTGAAACAGGTACGGCATGCTAAGGATTAGATTATGTTTTACTCTCAGCGACTAAGTATTTCTGCTTGGTTTCGAGAATGGGGTTGGACTTGCTTGGCTAGTGCCTCCCCCATGGGGATGCTTTGGATGGCTCATGCCCCAAGAGAAACTCCAGAGGCGGCTTATGTATTTTTGCTTCCTTTTTTAATATGGATTCATTTTCGGCCGAGTTTTAGAAAAGTTTTAATTGGCATGCTTGTGTCCGGATGGATCTATCACATTGCTATGGTCGGATGGATGAGGCACGTGAGCTTTGGCGGCATGTGTACCGCGACCTTTTTACTCTCCTGCTACCAGTCAGTTTGGTTTTTATTTGCCCGTGCCTGGTACTCGCGGTTTTTAAGGGGGGGATTTAATTCGAGATTGCTCATTATCGTTGGTCTGTCTGCCTTGTGGGTAAGCATCGAATGGTTGAGGACCTTATTTACCCTTGGGTTTCCATGGTGTCCGCTCGCAGCTACGCAGTGGGAGAGACCAATTCTCTTACAGTCCGCCTTCTTTACAGGAAGTTGGGCAGTGTCATTCTTCCTGGTCTTTTTTAACCTGTGCATTGGGTCGTATCTGCATCATTTGTTTGTCAGGAGGCGCCAGGCTGTAGGTTTTTTTAATCGTTCGATCTGTCCTGAACTATACCTAGGTATTCTGCTTCTGTTCCTTATGATATACCCATTTTTTATCGAGCGAGGATCAGATATCCCTCGAGAAACTAAAACTCTTAAAGTAGGTATTTGTCAGCCTTATCTATTGAATAAATGGATAGAGGGAAGAGCAACCGAGCACAAAGATACCTTACGCAAACAAACCGAATTTTTATCCCTCGCAGCCCCCGATATCATTCTCTGGCCAGAAGCATCAACACCTTATCCATTGAATCTCGATCGAATATGGGTCGAGGATTTAGCGAAAAAGACGGGCATTCCGATACTTGCAGGTTCGGTGATTCGTGAAGAGGGCGCCTCCTATAATGCTATGGTCTACATCGACCCACAGGAGGGCATGCGACCTGAATGGTATGCCAAGCAGGTGCTTGTACCATTTGGGGAGTATATTCCAAAACCATTTGGTGTGATACCCGGACTGGAAAAGTTGGTCGGTCCAGTTGGTAATTTCTCAC
The DNA here is from genome assembly GCF_964187505.1 of Candidatus Chordibacter forsetii. Classification (NCBI taxonomy): domain Bacteria; kingdom Pseudomonadati; phylum Verrucomicrobiota; class Opitutia; order Opitutales; family Candidatus Seribacteraceae; genus Candidatus Chordibacter; species Candidatus Chordibacter forsetii. Next base: position 5,810 of record NZ_CAXLML010000149.1, on the reverse strand, counting down.
CGGGTAACCAAGTTTACCTATTCGACCTGCCAATTAGCGATGGAAATTCTTCGGGGCTTGTCCGGGCCGGAATTTTAATTTGCTATGAGGATATTTTCCCAAGTCTATCCAGGAGTGCGGTGGAGCAAGGTGCTGAGCTATTAATCGTATCCACAAATGATGCTTGGTTTGCTGAAGAAGGTTGTGCCGAGCAACATGCTAGCCATTCAATCTTGAGGGCGGTAGAAAATAAAGTTCCAGTTGTGCGTTGTGCTAATGCGGGGTGGTCTGGCTGGATTGATCAACGGGGAATGATTCGCGATGTCCTTCTTGATGATAAGGATCGAGTGTATTTTGAAGGTGCCGCTGTAATCGAGGTCAGTATTCCTCAACAATATGCGTCAAGTTTTGGATCAATGGGTGATCAATTTGCCTACATCTGTAGCGTGCTTTCGATCATCCTAGTCATTTATTTTAAAGTTAGCCCAGAAAATAGAGCTCAAGCTTAGTTATTAAATCTTGATATAGTTATGACTTAACTTGAAGTCTTGGAAGCTGAACTAAACTTATCCTTGCCATTTCCCAGTCAAATCCCATGTGTATTTCTTCGCAATCAATTTTTCTCACTCAACAAAATCATACAAATGTCTACTAAAATTGGAATTAATGGATTCGGCCGCATTGGTCGTTTGGTCTTTCGCGCTCTTGTCGATCAGGGATTACTTGGAAAGGACTTTGAAGTCGTTGCGATCAACGACTTGGTTCCTGCTGACAATCTTGCCTATCTTTTAAAATACGACTCAACCCAAGGTCGTTTTAATGGTACTGTTGAAGCTCCCACAGATGACACGCTTGTAGTTAATGGACATACCATCAAATGTTTGGCTGTTCGTGAGGGACCAGCTGCACTTCCGTGGGGAGACCTTGGAGTTGATGTGGTGATAGAGTCTACTGGCTTGTTTGTCGATCGAGATAAAGCAGCTGGTCACTTAGAAGCGGGAGCCAAGAAAGTTATCATTTCCGCTCCTGCTAAAGGAGATGTAAAAACCATCGTGCTTGGGGTTAATGACAACGAGCTCACTGCAGATGATCATATCCTTTCCAATGCATCTTGTACTACTAACTGCTTGGCCCCTATCACAAAAGTGGTACTTGAAAACTTCGGAATCGCAGAAGGCCTAATGACGACTGTGCACAGCTATACAGCTACGCAGAAACCTGTGGATGGACCATCTATTAAAGACTGGAAGGGCGGTCGTGGGGCTGCCATTAATATCATCCCTTCTACCACTGGTGCAGCTAAAGCAGTAGGCTTGGTATTACCCGAAGTTCAGGGCAAGCTCACTGGTATGGCATTTCGTGTACCTACGCCAACTGTTTCGGTTGTGGACCTCACAGTTAAGACGGAGAAATCAACTTCTTACGAAGAAATTTGCGCCAAGATGAAAGAAGCTGCCGAGGGTCCCCTTAAAGGAATTCTTGAGTATACTGACGATGAAGTCGTATCTGCTGATTTCATTCACTGCCCAGCGTCTTCTATATTTGATGCAGGTTCTGGAATCGCACTGAGTGATACCTTTTTCAAGTTGATTTCTTGGTATGATAACGAATGGGGATACAGTAACCGTTGCGTTGACTTACTCAAGCGTGTTGCAGCACTTGTTTAATACCATTCTTACCTAAACATATTGGCGTGGGCTAACATGGCTCTCGTACAACTTCCTACCATCTTTTCATTATGATCAAATCTATCGACGATTTGGATTTGCAGGACAAGCGTGTCTTTCTTCGCGTAGACTTTAATGTACCACTCGATACCGATGGTACCATTACTGATGACACTCGGATTTGCGCTGCCTTGCCCACCATTCGAAAACTTTCTGAGTCTGGAGCTAAGGTTGTTCTTGCAAGTCACCTTGGGCGGCCTAAAGGGGAAAAAGTCCCGTCTATGAGCCTTGCCCCAATCGCTCCTGCATTAGCTAAGCTTATCGGCCTACCTGTTCTGTTCTTGGACGATTGCACAGGTGAGAAGGTTGAGAACGCAGTTAACTCAATGAATCCTGGGCAAATCGCTCTTCTCGAGAATATGCGCTACCACAAGGGTGAGACTGATAATGACCCAACCTTTGCTAAATCTTTAGCTAAGCTTGCTGATGTTTATGTGAACGATGCCTTTGGTACAGCTCATCGCGCCCACGCATCCACCCATGGCGTAGCAGAACTAATCGAAGATCGTGCAGCTGGTTACCTCATTCAAAAAGAGCTCGAATTTCTTGGCAACAAAACTGAATCCCCTGATCGTCCATTCATCGTTATTTTAGGTGGTGCCAAGGTGAGCGATAAAATTACCGTGATTGATCGCCTTCTCGATAAGGCAGATACCATTATCATCGGGGGTGGAATGGCTTACACCTTTGCCTTAGCGATGGGACAGACTGTTGGTGATAGTCTTTGTGAAGTTGATAAAGTAGAACTTGCTCGAAATGCACTAAGGAAAGCCGAGGAGAAGGGTGTAAAGTTTATGCTTCCCGTCGATTATCTGGTTACAGACTCACTTGATTTTGGTAACAAGACTCTGGGTCAAACCAAAGTCGTTGAGGGTGATATCCCTGATGGCTGGGAAGGTGTCGATGCCGGACCCAAGACGATTGCTTTATTTGCAGAAGAAGTAGCAAAGGCAAAGACTGTTCTTTGGAACGGCCCCATGGGCGTCTTCGAAATCGAGGGAGCTAGTAAAGGAACTTTCGCTGTAGCAAAAGCAGTGGCAGAGGGAGGTGCTACCTCTATTATTGGCGGCGGGGATAGTGTTAAAGCTATTAAGCAAAGCGGATATTCCGACCAGGTCACTTTCATGAGTACAGGTGGTGGTGCATCCCTGGAATTCCTTGAAGGGAAGGACTTGCCAGGCGTTACCATACTGGATCAATAATTTATATTTTACCCAAGCCCTTTTTTATTATGAGTCGAAAATTTCTTATCGCTGGAAACTGGAAGATGAATCTTACTCCAGATGAATCTGCCGCATTGGTTGATGAAATCAATTCCCTGACTGGAAGTCAGACCAGTGTCCAGGTTTGTGTATGCCCGCCCTTCACATCCCTCCCTGTTGTCTCCTCCAAGGTCGAGCAATCGGAAGTTCACTTGGGTGCTCAAAATATGCATGCCGAGCCTTCTGGTGCTTTTACCGGTGAGGTTTCTGCAGAGATGCTTCGTTCACTATATGTCTCACATGTAATCCTTGGTCACAGTGAACGGAGGCAATATTTTGGTGAGACAAATGCTTCTATTAACTCAAAGGTTATCGCCGCTATAAATGCTAACCTTCGTCCCGTTTTCTGTATTGGGGAAACCCTCGAGGAGCGTGAAGCAGGCAAGACAATGGATGTGGTGGGGGCCCAAGTTCGTGAAGGATTAGTTAATTATCCATCATCTGCACTTGACCTTTTGGTCGTTGCCTATGAACCGGTTTGGGCGATCGGAACTGGGAAAACGGCAACCAACGAGATGGCCCAAGAAGTACACCGAGAGGTAAGGAAGATTTTGTCCGAAATTTTTGGTGAATCAGCGGCATCATCCATTCGAATTCTTTATGGTGGATCAATGAAACCTGAAAATGCAGCAGGTTTGCTTGCACAGCCCGATATTGATGGTGGTTTAATCGGTGGAGCCTCGTTATCGTCAAAATCGTTCTGCGATATAATCGAGGCTGCTCTTTCTACCCAAGCATAGCTACTCAGGTTGCCCGCAGCCTAGTTCGATAAATCATTCAACACCTGCTTTGCATGTTCGGCAGGTTTTACTTTGTGGTAGGCCCTTTCAATCTTACCACTTTTGCCTAAAAGAAAACTCATTCGGTGGATACCATTAAAGGTTTTGCCCATAAATTTCTTCTCCCCCCATACCCCAAAAGCCTTAGACATACTAAGATCTTGATCAATCAAAAGAGGGAATGACAGATCATACTTAGCGATAAATTTGCGATGAGACTTTTCTCCGTCCGCAGAGACTCCAAGGATTAAGATATTTAACTTTCTGTATTCAATGTTTAAATCCCTGAACCCACAGGCTTCAGTTATGCAACCAGGAGTCATGTCACGCGGGTAAAAGTAAATTAGGCAACGCTCCCCATGGAGAGATTGATTACCCCACTTCTTGCCTGTCTGATCTATATTGCAAAACTTCGGGCAATCCGTTCCAGCCTCCAATGGATTTGGTTTACTCAGGTGGCTGATAGAAAGCTACGGTTTTCCCTACTTTCGCGATACACTGGGCAGAAACTTCGCTTGAGAATTCCTCAATGATTTTCTTTTGCACTTCCTTGTCACCCGGTAGTCCTAGTTTTATCATCGATTCTTTATTTAGAATCTTTTCACATTCCCGGATAAATTCATGAGATAATCCCCGCTTACCCACTCGTAAATCAATGGGTCTTGTTTTGAGAATTCCCCGTATGTCCCGTTTTTCTTTTCCTTTAATTTCTACCATGGTATTTCTTTTCCGTCTTCCCCCCAAAATCTGCCATTTTGTTGAAGGGTTAAATGATCTGTAATATCGAGGATCTTGCCCACTGAATCCTCAACCGAATACTTTGCTTCTGCTCCACCCATCTCGGTTTTTACCCAACCTGGGCTTAAGGACACCACCTTAATTCCGTTTTCTGCTAAGTCGATGGCTGCCTGTTTGGTCAACATATTGAGTCCCGCTTTGGAGCACTCATAGGCAATCGCCCCGCCAAGTTGGGTGTTGCCACGCAGTTCAATTGAGCCTAACCGACTGGACATATTGTAGATCCATGCATCTGATGATGGTCGCAGGCAGGCCAGGGCATGACGCAGTACAAGAAAAGCACCCCGCAAATTGGTTTGTAGTACCTGAGAGAAGGAATCTGCACTTACTTCATGCAGGTTTCGCCAGTCGATGACTCCGGCGTTATTGAAGAGTCGATCAATGGTAATACTTTTGCGCTCAAGTTCTTCAAAGCAGTCAGTTACAGACTGTTCGTTATTCACATCAAGCTGAACAATCTCCAAGTGTGAGCAGGTTTTTTGGAGATTGGATAAAAAGCCCTCTTTAAAAGGGGTGCGGCACCCGGCAATCACCCGATCTCCACGGTTGAGTAACTGCTTGCACAATTCCCTGCCGATACCCCGACTTGCTCCACTGATAAAATAGCTCTTCATAAAATAAACTTTCCATACAACCTTAAAGAGCGGGTGCAGGCAAGCGGATGTATTGTAATAATTTGCAGGTAATCTGGTGTAGGGATTGACTGCTTGTATATTTTTTCAAATTCTAACCAAGAGAGTTTCTCCTTGTTGAACTATTAACTCTTCAATCATACCTTTTTTCGCTCTGTACGAAGAAGGTGTGACTGATAGGGTATTTTTCATCACACAACAAGACTGAACGCGTTGTTTTCGTGCAAGCTTCACAAACTAGGGTAAACTTTTTATTTTAAAATTTATATGTCCGACGAAGAAAAAGAGCCTTCTCCATCTAAGCCAAGTGACCTTGAGCAGGAAAAGCCCAAGCCTAAGCGTCGTGCCCCGGCAGGTCGCAAAAAGCCTATTACCACCAAAGTAAAAAAAGGAGAGGAAGTTGCTGCCGCAACCAAGGTTGGCTCACCCGTTGCGAAAAAAGGTAAAACCTCAGCCAAACCCGAAACTAAGGAGAAACCTAATCATTTAGAACCTCGCAAGAAAGTTAACGAGGCCGCGACTGAGTCGAAATCTTCGCAAAAACCTGAAATAAAGCCGATAGAAGAAGGGGGCAAGTCAGAGGTTCGGCCTAAGCCTTCGCCAAGGCCTCAAAGGCAACCTGAGCGCCGTGTG
>NZ_CAXLML010000148.1:0-4260 GCF_964187505.1 Candidatus Chordibacter forsetii | reverse complement strand
GGTCTTAGGTGATTTTTTTAAAAAACATCTTCTTCAAGATCATCTGCATACTCGTCAAATGTATCAAATGATGAACTGGGATCATCGCCTGATTGAGTGTTTTCCTTGGTTATTTTGTATCCGTTTATCGAGGTGAACCATTTGGTTACTCCATCTTTTCCCTTCCACTCTCTTCCATTGATTCGGGTTTGAATTTGAACTTGATCCCCCACCTTTAATTCTTTGCTTAATTCAATACTATCTTTGGTGAATTCTACTGGGATTGGGTTGTCCCATCGACCGTCTCCAGTCTCCACCACAACTTGGTGTTTACGGAATCCATTACTTCCGAATTCGCGCACTTCGTCCACAAAAGTTATCTTACCCTTTATTGTTACTTCGTTCATCATCTTTCATTAAATCAAAAATAAATTAGCGTCTATCTTTGGTTATTCACATCGAACAATGATAAATGATTATATTTTTGACAGGATTGACACCTAGCTATTACCTCAGGTGTCTATCCCTATCAGTCGTGTTTATTATTGTTTTTTAATATGAGTGCCAAACCAAAGGTTTTGTTTATTGACGACGATGAGTGTGTGCTTAAAGGAATCGAATTAAATTTAGGCAGAAAATACAACTTAACAGTTGTTTCGTCTGGCAAGGATGCTCTTGAATTAATCGCAAAGGGAGAAGTGTTTTCAGTGGTTGTTGTTGATTATGTAATGCCCGAAATGAATGGGGCTGAATTTTTGAAGGAAATGCGACTTTATAACCAATCAGCTGTTACTATTCTTTTAACAGGAGCGACCAATTTTGAGTATGCCGCGGAGTTCGTAGCCAAAGGTGGGGGGTTTCGTTTGCTTAGTAAACCTTGCCCTCCAAATGAGTTGATTGAACATATCGAAGATGCTTTGTTTCATTTTCAACAAGTTGAGGATGAAAATCATTCAATTGGGAATGTTATGAACGCCGTTGTTCGTTCTTTTACTGCTGTTCTTGCCGCCGCTTTACCATTATATTTTGGCCGTTCTCAACGGGTTATGCGTATGGCTTCCGAAATTGGAGAATATTTAAGATTGAGATCCCTCTGGAGGTCCGACCCTGCCTGCGTTTTTTCTCATCTAGGTTTTGCCACCTTGCCTCCAGAAGTCCAGCTTAGAGCTTATCAAAATGAAGGTGTTAAGCCTAATGAAATGGAGTTGATTGATAGCTTTGAAGATTTTACGAGAGAGATGTTGTCTAGCATACCTAACATGAGTGAAGTCATGAAAGTAGTTGATTTAATAGGACAAGATTATGAAGAATCTAGTCAGAACGATAACGATACTGCAAAATTGGCTTCAGTGATCCGTATAGCTAAGCATTATGATTTTTATGCAAGCAAAGGGCAGAACCGACCCCAAATTTTTGATTCCTTAATCAACAACAAATCAATTTATTACATGGATGCTCTTGATGCATTGAGCACAATCAGGCCTTATGCTAATGGTGGTCCTCAATGTATTTTATTAAATACCAAAGAATTAAGGAAGGGCATGCGTTTACAGGAAGACCTATTTTTGGATAGTGGAGTGCTTTTTGCACCTAAAGGCTCTATTGTGAATCCACCACTTTTGTATGTAATGAAAAACTACAGAACTTGTTACATTAAAGATCCGTTCCCACAAAGCATCTTAGTAACTCAAGGCTCCAGCTTCGAAACAGACTAAGTAAAGCCCCAGGAAACGGGCCTATGTTTTCACTCCCAAAAGTAAGGTATTGCAAATTACTAAAGCGATATTTTCATTCTGCGGGATGCAGATTTTAATTTTGAAGTTTCTATTCTCAATCATTTTTTATTTTTTCAGCCTTTGTTTTGTCCGGAGTGAGTCACTTCCTCTGTATAATCATGAAACTCCGTTCAATAGCGTAGATACAATGTGGCAGGGATATAACCCTCGGCTTGAAAATTTAGAAACTGAAATTCTCAAAGAATGGGAGCAAGACGATGTTATTTTAAGAGTTATTCGATATCGTATTGGTGAGTTTAAAGGTAAGAGGGCAATGATGGCTGGTGTTTATGGATTTCCCAAGGGTGCCCAAACTGTCCCTGGTTTGCTGCAAGTTCACGGTGGCGGTCAGTATGCGGATCATCGAGCGGTCTTTTCCAATGCGAAAAGGGGGTATGCCACTCTCTCCATTGCCTGGGCTGGTCGTATTTCTGCCCCCGGATACTCCGTAGCTCCCAACGAGGTTAAATTATTTTGGGCGGGCAAATCTGATGACCCAAAGTATAAATTAACCACCGATTGGGGAGCCCTTGATGCCTACCATGCACCGAGTCGAAATGGGAAAGATGCATTTTCTTCCATTCCGGTTGCCGAATGGACTATCGATCCTGTTCTTTCTCCCCGAAATAATTCATGGTTCTTGGTCACACTTGCCGGTCGGCGGGGGTTAACCTTTCTGGAGAGGCAACCCGAAGTGGATGGTGAAAAGCTGGGAGTTTACGGCCATTCAATGGGCGGGAAGCTCACGGTAATGATTGCAGGAGCCGATGAGAGAGTAAAGGCAGCAGTCCCCTCATGCGGAGGAATAAGTGACAGGTATTCTGTTAACGAATTACATTCAGCTACCGTAAGTGACCCTCCCAGTTTAAGGAGAGTTTCTTGCCCCATTTTTTTCCTTAGTCCAGCCAATGATTTTCATGGACGTATCAACGATTTGGAAAAAGCAGTTGGGGAAATTCAGACAAAGGACTGGCGTGTCTCCTGTTCTCCCCATCATAATCATCAAGATACGCCTCCCTACGAAGTAGCCACCCAAATTTGGTTCGATCAGCACCTCAAGGCTACCTTTAAGGCACCTAAAACTCCCCAAGCTGAAATTATTTTGAAGCAGGGAATGCTACCGCAGTTCTCTGTCCGCCCAGATCCAAACCGAAAAGTTCGCAGTGTAGAGATTTATTTTACTCAGCAAGGAATTCTACAGGAGCCTGGAGGGACCAAAGATGATTCTCGCAATACCAAGCATCGATTTTGGAAATTCATTGAACCCCAAAAAGATTCAAACTCAGTGGTTTGGTTGGCTGATTTGCCGATTTTCTCCGTAGAACGGCCGGTCTGGGCCTATGCAAATGTCTTATATGACTTGGAGGATACAATTGTGGGAGCTGGTTACTATTATGGCACATATGAGACTAAGACCTTTAATCTTTCTTCCTTACTCCAAGTGATCTCCCCTGACAAACTTTCCAATTCTGGTACTTCGTTACCGAAAGCAAGGGACTTTATGATTGAAGGATTTAATGCTTCCTGGAGAAAGGATTGGTTTGCTTACAATTCAAATAAATGGGGGGTTCGGACGAACAAACTTTATGAACCGAGATACTCTGCTCCAGGTCCCACATCTCGCCTAAGTCTTGAAGTTAGCACTGAAATGACCAACAAAATGGTCTTATGGCTTGATGGATATGGGGTGGAATTTAAAGTTTTGGGCAGTGGTACATGGCAACGCTTTAGTTTTCCATTATCAGCACTTAAAAATGGTGAGGGGAAATCTTTACCATCTTGGTCAGGAGTTCGTGAACTGCGTTTGGATGATGTTGAAAAATTAGAACTACCCAGGGGAAGCAAGGGCAGTGCCGTCAAAATTGGCTCCCCTTGGGTTGGGGAGCCCCCCGAATTTAGGAACCTTAGATGGATACGGTAGGAAATGGGTAGCTTTTTCTCAAAATTGTTTTTCAGTACTTTTTAGATGAATTCGTAATTTGACAAAGATTCACATTATTTCCTAGGGTTTAGTTGTTATGCCTAGACCCAAGCCAAAAGTTCTCTTTGTCGATGACGAAGAAGCCATTTTAAAGGCCTTTAAATTAAACCTAGGGCGAAAGTATTCAGTATTTATCGCTGAATCAGGAAACGAAGGGTTGCGTGTCCTTGAAGAAGAGGGGCCTTTTGAAGTAATCGTTTCGGATTTTTCGATGCCAGGAATGAATGGTGCAGATTTCCTTGAAAAAGTCAGAGAGCAGAACAAAGAAGTGGTAACCATGCTTCTGACGGGCCAGGCAAACTTTGATGATTTGTGCGATGTTGTTCGCCGTGGGGAGATATTCCGCCTGCTTGGAAAACCTTGCTCTCCTGAGGCCCTCGACGAAAATCTCCAACAAGCTCTTAGGCAACATCAGTTAATTTCTGCCGAAAAAGAATTACTGGAAAAAACTCTCAACGGTGCTATCGGTGCGATTACATCTTTGTTATCCGCGGCGAATCCCTTGTTTTTTGGACGAGCCCAGCG
>NZ_CAXLML010000147.1:0-8680 GCF_964187505.1 Candidatus Chordibacter forsetii | reverse complement strand
ATAAACTCTTCTCTTTTCAATTCATAACCTGCCCCATCAGGCTTAGGGTGGTAGCGGAAGATCATCCGTCTGGCCGGTTCGCAGGAAAATAGGGAGCCTTCATACTTGGTAGGCAGAGAGCCATTTTCATAGTAGGTAATCCCGGTCGGTGAACCACTCCCATAAACATCACCAGGAGGAAATGTACCCGGCAGGTGGGTGCGCCACTCCGCCTCCGCATTGGTTTGGCCGGCTATGCGATCGGCGGACCAACCGAACTTCCCATCCTCGGAACAAAACCCAAAAAAGGCACCTTCGGGAACAAAGCTCGTTCGGCAAGCAGGAGGGTCATCATTATCATTTTGAAACATATCCCCGAAGGAGGTGAATATCTGCTCATAGCTGTTGCGGTACCCATGTCCCACAATTTCCATATTTTCCCCATCGGGATCGATACGACCGGTAAATCCAGAAACCCAGACATGCCCGTCATCACTTTCCTTTCCCGCAAAGGTGGTGGGGTTAAAATTCCATCCCACCTGTGGTCCTCCTTTGTTGTAGTAAAAGCTACCCACATAAAAAGTCCGGCCTGAACCATCGGTGATCTTGGCTCCGCAATTTCCCTGGTTAAAGTAGAGCTTACCATCGGGCCCACCTATGACCGAGTGGGTTGAATGATCGTGATTGCTCCCGATGAATCCAGTGAGGAAGACTTCGCGAGTGTCTCCTTCATCATAGACTAGATTCCGATTCACATCGGTGTATTTGATAATGTCTGGTGTCTGCGAAACAAAGATTTGATTATCAATCACACCAATCCCCATCGGGGCAACGAGGTACGGGTCCTGTACAAAAACGGTTGATTTATCAGCCACGCCATCTAAGTCAGTATCCTCAAGAACGACCACTCGATCGCCTTCCTTGCGGGTTTGACTTCTGCGATAGTTCACCCCTTCCGTTACCCAGATCCTTCCGTTTCTATCCACATCCATATTGGTGGGATTAAAGAACAAGGGCGACTCCGCCCAGAGAGTTATTTCGAGCTCAGGATCCTGCAAAACGAAATCTTTAACGGCTTGCTGAGCATGGGCACTCGCGAACAGACCAAAACAAAAACTAAATAAAGATAAAAATGGGTAGAAAGATAAAATTTTCACAAATCTAACCTAACCGTGCGCTTTTAGGGAACAAACCCAAAAGCTAATCTTTTCTAAATTTCGGCCAGAAAGACCTTTGAAACATCAGGCAATCAAATCCTTGACCACATGGCCATGGACATCAGTTAGTCGATAATCACGACCCTGAAAACGATAAGTCAATTGTTCATGATCGAAGCCGAGCAAATGCATCCAGGTGGCCTGCAGGTCGTGCACATGCACAGGGTCTTTGGCTACATTGAACCCGAGTTCATCGGATGCTCCATGGACATGTCCACCTTTAACTCCACCACCGGCCATAATCATAGTAAAGCAGTCCGGATAATGATCGCGGCCTAGTAACTGTCCCTTCGATGTGCGCCCCTCACGGAAAGGTGTACGACCGAACTCACCACCAATAATTATAAGTGTATCGTCAAATAAACCCCGCTGCTTTAAATCTTTAATCAATGCAGCAACTGGCTTGTCCATAGTGGCACACTTCTTAACCAAGCCACCTGACTTATTAATCGAGGTGTCTTCACGAGTACCATGAAAGTCCCAGCCCCAATCGAAGAGTTGAATAAAGCGTACATCTTTTTCTGCAAGGCGGCGGGCGAGAAGGCAATTATTAGCAAAGCTGGATTCACCCGGCACGGCCCCATAAGACTCAAGCGTGGCCTTGGACTCTTTCTTAATGTCCATCACTTCAGGCACTGATGCCTGCATCCGATAAGCCAGTTCGTACTGGGCAATACGGGTTAGGGTTTCTGGGTGGGCAAATTTCTGGGCCGCCTGATTGTTCAAATCGCGTAGCGCATCGAGACTGGAACGCCTTAGCCCGCGGGTCATCCCGGGTGGGTCAGATACATACAGAACAGGGTCTCCCTTGGAGCGACACTGGACGCCTTGATAAACCGAAGGAATGAAACCGGCACTGTAGGAGTTTTTCCCACCATTTGGTTGGGTACCGCTTGAAATTAAAACCACATAGCCTGGCAGGTCCTGATTTTCTGAACCCAACCCATAAGTGGTCCAGGCACCAAAGGATGGGCGGCCTGGTTGTTGAAAACCGGTATGCACAAAGAGCTCTGCAGGAGCATGATTAAACTGAGTGGTGTGCATAGAATTGATCACGCACAGATCATCCGCAACTTCATGTAAATGAGGAATGGCATCGGACATCCACATGCCGGATTTACCATACTGAGCAAACTTGCGAGGCGATCCCATTAATTTCGGAGTACCGGAAGTGAAGGCAAACTTTTTGCCTTTTACAAATTCATCCGGACAATCTTGGTCTGTTCGTTTACCTAGCTCAGGTTTATAATCCCACATATCAAGGTGAGGGGGAGAACCAGTCAAATGAAGATAAATAACCCGCTTCGCCTTGGGGGCAAAGTGAGGAGCACGCGGAAGCAGAGGATTCTGGGGAGCGGATAGGCCAAAGGCATCGGGAGACATTAACTGTGCAAGAGCCCCCATGCCCAACCCCACCCCACAATTTTGGAGGAAGTGCCTTCGGGTATTAAGCTGAATTTTTTCGAGTATCGGATTCATGAGATGTGAAGAGTGAAAATGGAAGAGAGAAGAGTGAATTACCTTTTCATCATCATTTCATCGAGGTTGAGCATGATGTTCCCTGCAACAGTTAAAGCCGCAAGGTCAGCAAGATTGGAGTCTTTGGGAGCTGGCCCGATAGGATCAGTGGCCATTTTGCGGGCAAGTTCCAGGTCTTTGGAATAATCGCTTCGAACTTCCTCATAAAGAGCAACCAAGCGATCAAGTTCCTCTTTGCTTGGGTTGCGGGAAAGGCAGATCTCAAAACCTTTTTCCAGCTGCTCAGCTGGGCTATTACCTCTTGTCTTCATGGCACGGGCAAGAGATTGAGCGGCTTCCACATAGACAGGATCGTTCAAAGTTACCAAAGCCTGCAGAGGAGTATTGGTACGGTCACGGCGGACCGAACATACTTCCCGGTTCGGAGCATCAAAGGTAGCCATCGATGGGTAGGGGTTGGAGCGGCGCCAGGTAGTGTAAATACCACGACGATAGCGGTCTTCCCCCTTGCTGGTTTTCCAATCGATTCCACTACCAAAGGCTGCTTTAAGGCCCATATTGGGTTGCGGGGGTTTCACAGGATGACCATACATTTTTGAACTGAGCAATCCGGCAACTGCCAATGCCTGATCGCGGACCATTTCGGCAGACAAACGCAAGCGGGGTCCGCGGGCAAGCAAGCGGTTATTCGGATCCATCGCTGCCATCTTATCGGTAACATGTGAATTCTGACGGTAGGTATCCGAGGTAACTAACAATTTAAGAAATGCTTTCACATCCCAATCCATCGCCACGATTTCGGTGGCCAACCAGTCGAGGAGTTTGGGATGGCTGGGCAACTCCCCCTGAGCACCAAACTCTTCACTGGTAGCAACCAGCCCGATTCCAAATATTTTTTCCCAGAATCGATTGGCGGTTACCCGAGGAGTCAAGGGGTTGTCGTCCTGTATTAACCATTTCGCAAGATCGAGCCGGTTAGGGGTATCAATATTTTTGAGCTTGGGTGCTAAGGCTGAGGGAAACCCTGCACGAACAATTGGTCCCTTGCTAAGGTAGGAACCACGTAAATGAATGAAGGACTCCCGTCGATTGGCTTCCACTACCTCCTTTAGCATGGGCACAGTTGCGGATGGCTTGATCTGGTTAAGCTGGTTGCGAAGAGATGCGACCTGCTCCCTGATTCGTTGGGTGGCTGGCCCTTGCTTAACAAAATAATCCAACAGTTGCTTCTGTTCCTGCGGCGATCTCTTTTCGGTGGGCTTATCCAGAATCGAGGTGAGAGATTGGGAAAAGGCCAAGGCTGGATTTTTCGCATTGGTTACAGACAAACGGAACTTGCCAATTGCATGGTTGGGATAATTCTGAACGAGGCGGAAATTGAGCACTCCACCGGGCAATGGATCCTTTAGCTCAAATATTGCGTAGTGGTTCCTACCCTGCCCGCCAGCGATTGCCCAGCCAGATTCCTGGCCCTGCTTCCCATCAATCGCTTCATCCACAGTGAAATTATTTTGCTCATAGCTGGCAGTAGCTCGGGCAAAGCGAGCGGTGGTGGCTCCGTCCAATGATTCAATGGCCTCTCTCTGGGGGGCCTTGCTGTAAGTCTTTTCCCAGAGAATTACCCTTTCTTCGTCCAATACCTGTAAGCGGAATCCATCCAGACGGGCGTACAGCTTATTGTCGGTACGATTCCATACAGCAATTTTCGTAAGGTCATACTCCTTGCCTAAATCAATCTCCAGCCATGGCTCCTCATCCGAGTTAGCGGTGTGAGTAACACTCTTGGAATTGTAATTCCCGTCCACATTTCCATCGATCGCCAATTTGGCATCCCCGCCATAGTCGGTGGAACTCTGGGTAGCCTTGCCTTTAAGAGCAACATTTACGTCCCCCACAAAAGCCTGTACTTCTGCGATATGTAAAAGCTTGTGCTTACCGGGCAGTTCCAAACGCACAAAACGACCACGCTTGGCACTGCCTTTCTCTGCCGCATCACCAAAGGAGTTGAGAATCAGTTCATTGAGAACCATGTTGTGTATGCGGCTTGGGCCGTTGTGGGGCAATCGAGCGTCCTTGAGAAGATCAATTCTAACGGCAGTGATTTTATCCATCGATGAAATAGCGGAGAGTTCATATTCTTCCAATGGCTTTTTTGCACCCGATACAAAAACGGTTCCGTCCTCAGAGATGTTTAAATCTGCACCAGATTGAGCGGCTCCTTTTGTGGGAACCAAGGCATCCCACTTGGTTTGCTTTTGCTCAATTTCCCATTTTTTCAGTTCTGCCAGCAGGAGCTCATTCTCAGCAGATGGTTTAAGGGATCTCTCTAATTCAGATATCTTATTTTTCAGGTCCGATTGTCTCTTTTTCTGATGGTCAGAATAAATGGAGTAAACCGGACGCTCATCCTTTTTGTCCGAATCCTCAGTTTGGTTAAGGATGTCAAAAACCTGAAAATATTCCTCATGAGTGATTGGGTCATACTTATGGGTATGACACTGGGCACAGGCCATGGTGGTTCCCATCCAGGTGGCAAAGGTGGTGTTTACCCGGTCGACTACCGCAACATTACGGAACTCCTCATCATTGGTTCCTCCCTCATTGTTGGTCTGGGTATTGCGGTGAAAGGCGGTGGCAATTAGTTGGTCATCCGTAGGATTGGGCAGTAAATCCCCTGCCAACTGATCGATGGTAAACTGATCAAAAGGTACATTCTCGTTCAACGCACGGATCACATAATCCCGATACGCCCAGATGGTACGGGGCACATCATCGGCATATCCTGCGGAGTCTGCATAACGGGCAAGATCAAGCCACATTCTCGCCCAGTGCTCTCCAAATGCGGGCCGGGCGAGCAAATCATCAATCAATTGATTATAGGCATTGGGGTCTTGGCTTTGTACAAATGCATCCACTTCTGCAGGGGTGGGAGGAAGCCCAATCAAATCGAGAAAAACCCGGCGAATAATGGTCCGCTTATCAGCAGGGTTGGCAGGTTTAAGTCCTTCCTGCTTTAATCGTTCCTGAACAAAATGGTCCACAGGATGCATGCCCGTAGGTGCCGCTGGGCGAACTGGCTTTTTGTAGGACCAGTGCTTATCATACTCCCCTCCCTGATTGATCCATTTGCTAAACAATTCGATTTCCTCTTCAGTAAGCGGGTCACCCTTCCCCTTCGGAGGCATGATCTCCTCGTCATCAGAATCGAGCCCCATCCGGAAAATCATTTCACTATCGTCCGCATCACCCGGGATCAAGGCGGCATAGCCCCCCAAGTCTTCAGTCGCACCGTCAAAGGTATCCAATCTTAGCCCTGCTTCACGATGCTCTTCATCCGGTCCGTGACAGGCAATACACTTATTGGAAAGGATGGATTTAATCTGGGTATTAAAATCCACTTTCTCTTCGGCTAAGAGAAAGAGTGGAATTAATAAAAAAGGAAGAGGTATGAAACGCATAGTATTAATTGTTAAAAATCGATTCAAAAACACAAACAGAGGCATGTTAACTCTAAAGAAATAGCACTAAGGAAATATCATCGGGAACTCATCGCCCAGAGTACACTGATTTTCCCTAATTCAACCAGCTCATCCACCTCTTCCTGAGAAAGTTCTTTTTGCCAGATCGAAAACTGGTCTATCTTTCCGCATAGTGCTCGCACCTTATTGCCTTCGTTTATATTCGTGGTATGCCAGTTGCCCATTCTGCACATCCCTGGAACCATTTTATTGAAGGAAGAAGGATCGAGATCGGCATAACTCATCATTTCTCCGTTTATATATAATTTCACTCGTTTTTGAGGAATTGATACCGAGCCTGAGAGATGGATCCATTGGCCTGTTGGAATAACTTGGGTATTTGTTTTATTAATTCGATTTCCACCATGATAGCCCATACAAATTTGCCCATACCGGGTCATTTGCCAGAAGAAATCTCCTGGAACATCCCAGTCGTTGGAAACAAAAACAGAGGTTAGGGTTTTATCAAAACGATCAATATTGATCCAGGTCGACATGGATAATTCATCAAATTCATGGGTTATATTAAACTCCACATAATCATCATCGCGATCGAACAACAGGGCCTTTTTGCCAGGCCAGCGCCCCGTTACCCATCTCGCACCATGAATCCCCCCATTACCGGCAATTGGGTTGGTTGAATAGTTCTTCAATTGAGGCTCTTCAAAAAAGGGAAAATAACCGATCAATTCATCCGATTGATTGGTGTAAAAGCTATGCTGTTCCTGCCAGCGTAAATACCCGATTGAATTGGGGCTGGGAAATTTACTTAGGTCAGGAGTTTTAACTGGTATTAATTCCCCGTCCGAAAATTCGGTGGATTGCCCTTCAAATACTGAAGATAGTAACTCACTGGATTTTGGATTCCTTGCATCGACCTGGCCATCGATTACATGTAAAGTACTCGATCTTTTTTCACCATCCACCGAGATGGCAAATTCAGTGCCACGATCTTCGTAATCAATACTGGGAGAGGAAATGGTAAAACCTTCGGCACCGGCAGGGACAATTGCCCATACATCTCCATGATCCAATCGGATGTTAGAGTCATTCATAATCGCAAAAGTAGCTGGTGCTCTCATCACAGTGTCTACTCCGTTGCTAAACCTTAAATGAATGACCCCATCATCCAATTGGTAAAACCCCTTCTTGAATCTAACTTGGTCTGGACCTGCACCATCCGCAAACCCCGCTCCGGCTTGATCAACCAGCAAAGCATAAAAAGGAGTTTGAGGGGTAGAGACTTCTAATTTTGGAAAGTCAGGTGTTGCTTCAGGTTTTAAAAATGAAAGCACCGCAACAATAGATGCCGCCAAACTTATGAGCCAAGGAACATATTTTAAGGACGGCTTGGTTACATTGTTTTGAGGATGGTAGGAATACTCGCTTAAACCTTCTGAAACGGTGGCTAAGAGTTTCAACCTTTCACATGCCTCATTGTCTTTTCGCAAAAGATTATTGAGTTCTGACTTTTCCTCTTCCGAAAGCCTGCCATCGAGATATTTGTAAAAAAGTTTATCGTGTTTGTTCTTCACTGGGCACCTTTCATTGACATTTCCTTCTCAATACAATCAGCCAAAACAGACCTTAAACGGGACAGGGTCTGGTAAACAGCATTGGGCTTTCTCTTCCTCTGCTCAGCCAGTTTCTTGATAGACATATCGGATGCATAGGCTTCCTGCAGAAGACTTTGATGATCTTTCTTCAATTTCTTTAAGCAGGTACTTAAACAAAGCAACCATTCCGACCGCGTCGAAAAACTATCTGAGGGTTCATCTAGGAGTTTCTCCGCCACATCTTCGTCAAGCACCAAGCGGTCCCTCGCCTTGGAACGCCTAAATTTCAGGATCTCATATCGGGCAATCACAGATACCCAAGGTCCAAATCCAGTCTCAGCATCCTCCAGGTCAGAAAACTTTTTCCAAGCAATCACACTGACATTCTGCATCACCTCAGCGAGATCATGTGGATCCGGCAAGGAGGCACGAACAAATGCCCGAATGCCGGGATCATGCTTCGCCCACAATCTGGGAAATGCACCTCTTGGATCCGTGTTCAATTCATCGCTCATTTATTATTAAACTCCCATTCCATTGATATTCTTACAAAACTTTTCCCATTCAGTGATCAATTTGCTAAGCAATAGGATGTATTTTGCTTCAACATGCTTCCATTCACTTTTTTTAATACCATGAAATTTTGCCTCTCCTTAATCGCGTTGACACTTTTTTCAACGAGCAAAGCAAAACATCCGCACGACAGTAACTTATCAGTAGAAGGAGACACCCTTCTCTTCCGGATCGAAATCCCAGCAGGCACAAAGCAGAAGTGGGAATTCAATTTCGAAACCGGTGAAATGGAAAAAGATTACAAGGATGGAAAAGAAAGAATTATACAATTCCTACCCTACCCCGGAAATTATGGATTTATTCCGGAAACCCTGGCGGGAGACGGAGACCCCATCGATGTGATCGATCTGGATGAAGC
>NZ_CAXLML010000146.1:0-3111 GCF_964187505.1 Candidatus Chordibacter forsetii | reverse complement strand
CTTCCTACGACATCGCCCAAACCGCCTGTGCGAACGATGGGATTAACCTCAGGACTAACAAACAAAACTTTCATCAAAATTGTAAATTAAAAGATTGTTGATGAAGGATTGTTCTATTTTGGCAACTGGAAAGAAGCATTATGTCATGGGATTCCATGCTTGCGAACTCCCTGTAATAAACGATATTTTATAAGTTTGTTAAATTCTTTAATGATCCTCTTCTTCGAACGCTCGAGTTTATCTTCATCTAATTGATGACAATTTTCCCCTGAGCCCAATCCCAAATTAATCCATTGGTATAGCCATGCCTGATCGATCGATCGAATTTGAATCGGAACGTCAATTTCACAGGCTCTATGGGGAGGACCCAGAGAACTTGCTGGCAGTTGAAAAATCTCTCGCTGTCAAAGTAGTTGCCCGTGGAAACATCTTGCAGTTAGAGGGCGAGAAGCTCGGGCTTGATCGTTGTGAAGAGTTTTTTGCCCTATTGGAATCTGCAAAGGCACAGGGGTTCGCAAACGGAAAGTATGATTTTCTTCGTTTTTTGGAAAAAGTGGAATCCGGAAAAAGCCAAGAACTCAAAGATTTGTTGAACCGTCCCCTTCGATTACAAATAAGAAAGAAATCTGTCGTTCCGAGAAACCTTGGTCAGCGTAAGTTTTTAGACCTTATTCTTAAAAATGATCTGGTTTTTGGAATTGGACCAGCGGGCACAGGTAAGACTTTTCTGGCAATGATTGCTGCATTGCACGCCTTACTCGAGGGCGAGATCGAAAGGATTGTTCTTGCCCGACCTGCGGTTGAGGCAGGAGAGGCCCTTGGGTTTTTGCCGGGCGATTTGGAGGAAAAACTCCTGCCCTATCTTCGCCCTCTTTATGATGCAATGGATGAGGTGCTCGGGCCGGTAGAGGCTAGAAAACTTGTGGAGACCGGAGTGGTTGAGATTGCCCCCCTTGCTTACATGAGGGGTAGAACCTTAAGTAAATGTTTTGCCTTGCTTGATGAAGCTCAAAATACCACTCGTTCGCAAATGATGATGTTTCTTACCCGTCTTGGTGAAGGCAGTAAGATGGTGGTAACAGGCGACCTTACCCAAGTGGACTTGCCGGTAAAGCATGAATCCGGCTTAGTTGAGGCCAAACGAATATTAAGCAGGGTTGGTGGTCTGCATTTTCATGAATTTGATCATGGAGATGTTGTTAGACATCCATTAGTGGGTCGGATCATTGCCGCCTACGGTGCAAAAGATAGTCAATAATCGTTGTTCAAATGGCTAAGGAGGAAAAAAACGAAATTAATCGCAAAAGCGGCCGGTCGGGTGGTCGCCGTAGGCGGGTTTTAATAGACGATGAAAAAGCCTCGATTCCCACAGAAGGCATTGCTGCCTTTTGGAATAGTTGGGGCAAAAACCTTACTCAAACCTTGGTCTTCGGACTGACTATCATTTTAATTTGTTTTGTTGGGCAAGAACCTCCCGGGTTACGTACTTTAGGAGAAGTTGCTCCTGAAAATATTTACAGCGACCGAACCTTTAACTATCTGAGCGATGTGAGAAGGCAGGAAGCTGAGGAATGGATTAGGAGTAGCACGCCCAGAGAATTTACCCGCGATTTTGTTGGGGAAGAAAATTTTGCCAAAGCCATGGTTCGGTTGCGAGAGGGTATCGTTTCTGTATTGGAAATGCCTGATGTTTCCAGAGATATCGCCTTACAATCCCTAGCTGAGGAATTAAAGGTTAAATTTCAAGTTGTGCTTTCCGGGGGAGAAAGTCGTGCAATTCTTCTCTCATCAACCATGCAGGGCTATCCATTTTTTGATTTGGGTAACAAGTTACTTTCCCAATTGCATCTTACTGGGGTAGTAAAGTTTCCATCAATGGATCAAAAGTTTTTGGCTGAGTCCAATGCAACCTCTCGGATTAATACTCAAATGATCAGCTTCACTAATGAATTGGTTATCTACGATCGTTCAAAAGTAAATGCGCCGGATGATTTAGCGTCAGCGTTGTCCATTCAATATCCGATTTTATCAACCTTTATTCAGACCCTTGACGCCAATTATTCCGAAACGACTTCACTTGAGGATTTCGACACTTTAAAACTTGGGGAATTGGTCGAATTTTCAGATGATAATATATCTTTTGCCGCTCAAGAATTGCGTGATAGCTTGGCATCAAATTTAGGAGCTTTTTTGATCAAAGGTTTGAGGTTACGATCAATTGATCGTTCCGCTACGACGGCCGCTCAGAAAAGAGCAATTTCTGAGATGGAACCCACTGTGATTTCTGTTCGCGAAGGGGAAAATATATTGCGTAAGGGAGTGAAGGTAACTGCGGCAGACTTAGAAAAGTACCAGGAGTACCTCGACCTCGCCCTAAAGGATAGCGTGCTATTACCCAAGCGTATATTTGTGACATTTGTAACGCTTTTATTTGGAGTGGTTTATGTTCGCCTTGTGTTACCCAGTTTTTGGAAGGATGGTCCTCGGTCGAGTATTGTAGCCTTGAGTATTGTATCAAATTTGGCTGTTTCCCGATTTATTATGGAACTAGGAGAGACCGAGCTGTTCGGTGCCAGTCCAATCCTTATTGGATTGTTGCCTTACTTACTCCCCATCGCATTTGCTCCGATGGTTGTAATGATCACAGTTGGTCCGCGTATGGCGACACTCACGGCCATGATGACCTGTGTCTTTCATGCAGCCATGCAGGAAATTGGCATTGAAATGTTAGTAGGTTCCTTATGCACCGCCCTGGTTGGTGTCTATTTCTGTCGGGAAGTGCGCCTTCGTGGGAGTGTTCTAAAGGCTGGCACTATGGCTGGTCTGACGGGAGCTATTGTTGCTCTGGGAATTGGTTTTGCTTCGGGTAGTGGATGGATGAGCCCGGTTAACCATGCGCTTGCTTCTTTTGCAGTTTCGGTCTTTACAGGAGCTCTTGTTCTTGGGGCTATGCCGTTGATTGAAAATGCATTCAAGGTGGCCACCGATGCTACTCTCTTTGAATTAACAGACTATAATCATCCCTTGCTCCGCCGTATGCAAGTTGAGGCACCAGGAACTTACCACCATAGCCTAATGGTTGCGAATCTGGCCGAAGATGCTGCTCTGGAA
>NZ_CAXLML010000145.1:0-8097 GCF_964187505.1 Candidatus Chordibacter forsetii | reverse complement strand
AAATCGAATCTCGGGTCAACGGATTTGATCTTGAGCAAGCAGTCGCATATCAGGCATCCAACTTTATATACACCGACCAATACGGTGCCATCGGCACCCACAACCCGGAAGAATTTTTCACCCGTTTATTCCGTAATAAATACGAGCAGGATCCAAGCCCGGTACAAATTGCAAGAGGGGTTGAATTGCTCGATGGTTCAATCGAGCAAAATCTATCAGCAACTGGAATTTCACAGCAAGATTTTCTAAGTGGGTTTGCCCTGGATAATGCAGTTATGAGTGTGGGTGCCTTTAACTACACTGGAAACCTTGCCATTCCCAACGTTCCACTTGATGCGGCCGCGTTTGGAGAGACTGCTCTGGTATATTCTGCTCTTATTGGCAAGGCTCCGTCTGAGGCAGAGGTTGCAAAAATTACTCTTACCCCAAATTACGAACTTCGTCCCATGGCTGAGCGGGCTCGTATGATTATGGAAATGCCCGCCTATGCTGCACGCTACGGATTAGCTATGCCCGAGGTTTCCATGCCGGGGGTGAGGAACGGTAGGGAGTATGATCCAGGCGAGGTTATTTTGATCGATGCGACTTCTTTGGGTGCTGACGATTTGGCTGGTACTGCAGATGATGGACAGGTCCGTGAGATTGAGGTATATTTAAATGGGACCTTGCAGGGTAGTTTATCCAGCGGAATTCTTACCAGTGGTTCCCGTTATGAGTTTTATGAATTCAATATTCCCAGTGATCAACCCGCGGGCGAATATTTGTTGGAAGCAATCGCAGAAGATAGGGCGGGCTTACGCTCCCGTGCATCTGCATCCATAGTAATTCGGGGATCTGTTGATGTTAATATGACGGGCCCGGAATTGGGAGAGACCTTATACTGGGACCAAATTGTTGATTTCACTTATTCTGCAGATACTAATGTGACATCATATTTGGAAGTGGATGGAATGGTTCCATGGAAGGGCAGGCTCGCTTTTGACGGAACTGATCTCCCCGAGGATAATGCCACCCTCGAAATTTCTGACGGTACGGGTAGGGATCCAGTCGTATTTGAATTCGATAGCAATGATACGCCGGGAGTTGTGCCCAATGTAAGCCTTGAGGAAATGGAAGCATCAGTGGCCAGCAATCTTTCGGTATCTGGCAATTATCTGGGCACACAGCCGCGCACTTACCTGATCGAAATTGATGGGGATGGAACATCCAATGGTAATGATACTTTTCGTTGGTCCATCGATGGGGGAGCAAACTTTAATGATTCCCAAATTGAAATATCCGCTGGGGTTGCTCAGTCCTTAAGTGCAGGCCTCTCCATAACCTTTGCCAACGCCACAGGTAATGCCACAGGCGATAGATGGCGAGTCGAGGTGGAGCCCAGGCGTTATATTGTCGAAGTAGGAAAGTATGGAAATTTTAAAGACCGTATAGAAACAACCAAGAGAAGTCTGATCGATGCCATTAATCGCGCATCCAACGACAATAAATTAGCAATCCGTGCACAGGACGGATCCTCTGATACCTCGGGTGGTGGTGGCTTCTTCAATCAGAATATCGAACCGCGATCGGTCGGGCTATTGCATGATGGTTCTTATCCAATTGTCCGCTCAGTTTTGGTAGATGAGGGTAATGAGACAGGGACCACTCTATTGTACCGGGAAGATTTAGATTTGATTGATGCCAATGGAACAAGTGGGACATTACAGGCAGACTTAAGCAAGTGGCTACACCCGGGTGCATCGTTGATCAAAACACGGGTGGTTTCCATATCTGCAGATACAAATGATACCAGTTATTCTGCACCCCGACATTTTGAGGTAAGAAATAATAGTCGTGCTTATGTTGACCTCATTCAACCAACTGGAAGAAAAGCTGTTTTGCGCTTTAAGGAATCCTTTGTTGGAGATGAACTAAATGCTTCTGATATCGAAATTTTTGATCCGGGCCTGGGATATGATAATGATTCTATCCACTTCAGCTTCTTAACGGCGAATGGTTCTGGTGGTGAGCTCAATGCGACTCTTGATGATAATGGCAGTATTACAGCTCTAACAGTGGTAAGCCCAGGGACAGGTTATGCTCAGGGAGATGTAATATTAATCACCGCACCTTATCGTTACCGTGTGGGTGAGGAAATGACCATTCGGGCAAAAATAAATGATCCCTTAGGTGAACTTTCTCAAATGATTTTTACCAGCAATGGTGATGAAATTGCCGGCCAGCATGAGATTTATGGAGACGAGCATTTGATTTCATTCACTCCTCGTTCCGAACAACCAGGTTTCCTTTCAGCCCGTCCGTTTTACGGAGATACGAGGGATATTGCCCCCAGATTGATGAATGATGGGTCTAAAAATTTCAATTGGTCGGGTCAGGAAAATGCACCCACTGTGGGAGATTGGGGATGGCGACGTAGTTGGGAACAACAGCACTGCCATCCCGGGCAGTATGTGGCTCCACCCTGGTACTGGGGAAATCTCGATGGTTACTGGCAATGGCCACCTCCTTGGTTGTCTTCAGAAAGCATCCCAGGTGGTGTTGCAGTCCAACCCCTTCCTTCAGGAGTAACCGCAGTACTGATTAATCCAAGTCCGACTGATCCTTCGTTAAATAATTTCACTTTGGGCGTGGAAGTCGAAATTGCCGTTTCCGTGGCTGCAGAAGTTGGAACAGTTGAGGATGTGCGTCTATTTTTGGACGGAAAATTACTAGATCTTGAGCTCAGGTTTCCACAACCAGTACCAGGCTCTCCGGTGGGTTCTTACAGTAGAGATGGGCTTTATGGATTTGTATGGACTCCCAGCCGACCTGGCACTTATGAACTTACAGTTCAGGCAACGGATAATGCTGGTAAGGTGTCAGAGTTTACAGAGTTATCCAAAGCTGTAGTTGTGGTGGGTACCGAGACTTTGGGTGCGGCTCCCATTGTTCGAATGACAGAGCCTGTACCTGGAGGTTTTGGCGATACTTTCCCAGATTATTCTTATGGTTCCAGCCTTTTTGTGAATGTATTGGCTTACGATCCTGATGGCGACCTGGAGTATGTAAAAATATTTCTTAATGGAGAAGAGTTAGGCCCTCCCCAAGGGAGATTTGGAAACACTTATGTTTTTAAATGGGAAGTTGCTACCGAGACTGCATTTTTTCAAAACTTTGTTCTGCAGGCAGTGGCCAAAGATAATGACGGAAATGTGGTGCGTTCTGGTACATTGGCGGGACTAATTGCCGATAACTCGGCCAATACACGTCCAACTGTAAATGTGGACAATGTGACCGTGGACAATGAGGGAGTAAAAATCAGAGCACTTGCGGAGATAAATGATAATTCTTTCTTCGGTGGGATATCCAGAGTTCAATTTTTCATAAATGGAGTGACATTAGACGCGGTTGGAGGGCAAGGCACTTTTTTTGCCGACGGTTTGACGGAATACCTAATGGATTGGAAACCCGATCAGGCTGGTACTTATAATATTTATGCAATGGCGGTTGGCAGTGTGGGTCAAACAGGAGACCATTATACAATAAGCGAGCCTTTTGTTTTTGAGTTGTCTGAAGATCAGCTTGCTCAATTTTCAAGCCCCAATGCCGGACCAACGATACGTCTGGTTTCTCCAGGTCCCCACATCGAAAACCAGGCAATTGCACGTGCCCATTTGGATGAAAGTTTAACCGCTGTCGATTCAGCCTACGGCCAAGTCCAAAGTTTATCAATGATCGCTTATGGTCAAAATTATACTACTGTTCCTACGGTAACGATTTCTGGTGGTGGTGGTGCTGGTGCCGAAGGAAATGCTACTTTGAGAAATGGTGCTATTACCCGTATTTCCTTAACAAATGGCGGAAAAAATTATGATCAAAATTTAGAGCTCAATATAACTTCCAGTTCAGATTTTAATGGAACTGGATTAGTGCTCGATCCCGTATTAAGGAACGGAGTTATTACAAATATACCGGTATTATCCAAGGGACTGGGATACAAGTCCTCTGATTTAGTCGGTATTTTTGATTTACAAAATGCGGTCAGGGCTGGTTATGGAGGTAGAGCTTCTCTTGAGGTGGATGAAAATGGATCGATTACATCGATTAACATTCTTGATGGTGGACAAAATTATAACCTGACTTATTTGAGAGTGGTGGTCACGGGTTCGGGGTATGGGTTTGAGGCAGATTTGCCTAATGTTACCTTGGAAGACGGAGTGGTTAACAAAATTATTATTACTGATCCTGGATCAGGATATTCCGATGATCATAATTATTCCATACAAGCAGTAAATGGAACACAGGGGAGTGGTACAGGTTTGCTGGCATCGATAAGCGGTACAGATATTAAAGATGGTGTGGTCACCGTCTCGTTGACTGATAATGGTCAGGGCTATATTTATGAACCAAGCGTAATCCTTACAGGAGGTTCATCTACAAGTTTTGCATCCCCTTTTGTCTTTACTCAGGGATCTATAGTTACCCTGGAAGCAGAGGTAGAAGACCTGGATGGCTATGTGGAAGAAGTCAGGTTTTATGGAAATGGACAGCTTTTAGGAAATAATCCACAGGGAGGCATAGAGTCCTTAACCATTGTTAGTCGTGGCAATCCAAATTCCTTTTCGGAACCGCCTGTCATTTCTTTTATTGGTGGTGGAGCTGGGGTGGGGGCAGTGGCGCAGGCTTCTATAGATGAAAATGGAACCCTTATTGGTGTTCAGATAACTTCACCGGGGGTAAATTATACCTCACCACCTGCCGTTGTCATAAGTCCGAGTAATGGTGTGCTTATTGCCGCAACTGTGGATACCGAGATTAGAAATAATGCCAGAAATATACCCGGTACAAACAGATGGGTCGCGGACTGGAATACTCGATTTTCTGGAACCTATAATTTGTCAGTAGAAGCGATCGATGATGAATCCAAGAGTTCACGGGTATCTACTGAACGATATGTTACAGTCCTTCCTCAGGGTCCTTCAAAAGCTCCCAGGGCTATTCTGTTAGGGCCACCCGATTTAAGTACTTATACATCCGGTTCCAGGCTTAAAATTTTTGCACAAGCCAGTGACCCAGACGGATCTTTAGAATGGGTCCAGTTTTATGTGAATGGAGAGCCCTACGGAGATCCCATTGCAGGTAATCTTGAACGAAGTAGTGCCCGTTTTCCATACAGCTTAGATTGGGTCGTGCCTGAATCAGGGGTTTACTCCTTTTTTGCAAGAGTTATGGACAACAGTGGAAATGGAGCCATGACCGGAATATCGACCATCACCGCAACTACTGGAACAGGTAAGATTCCTGAAGTTGAGTTTCAGCAACCTTTACGAGTGGCACATGCAGAACCAGTGATCGATAATAATGGAAGCATATCCGACTTTATTGTAAAAGACGGAGGTTTTGGTTATGTGAAAGTGCCCGAAGTTTACATTTCTGGTGGAGATGGTAAGGCTGTAGCCACAGTTAAAATTGACCAGAATAATTCCAGTCCATTCTTTGGCCAGGTAATCGATATCAATGTAACCAATGGTGGATCAGGTTATGATCAGAATAACACCATGGTTGTCTTACTAAAAGGGTTCCCTCTGATTAAGCCTGGTGGAGAATCTGCGACTGTGGAAGTCGAGTTGGAGCTAATAGAAACTCAGGGTACAGCAGGTAGACAATGGCAGCCAACGTTTAATATTTTGGACGGAGGAACAGGTTATACCGAAGCCCCCACGGTTGTAATAGAAGGCCTTGGCACTGGTATGACCGCAGATGCGGTAATCGATCCTGACAGAGGAATTCTTACCGCAGTCAACCCGACAAATAATGGCGATGGCTATTATCAAACAGGAAATAGAGTAACTCTGGAAGGGGGCTTTCCTCTGGAAGTAAGAACCTTTAGAGTACAAGCGTCTGATGAAGATGGATCCGTTGTTCAGGTAACCCTATTTGTCAATGGTGCTCCTTTGCAGATTGATCGATTCCCTCCTTACGAATTCCAGTGGCCGAGTGGTGCTGCTGGGTACTATGATGTTTACTTTGAAGTCTTGGACAACCAGGGAAATAGAAATGTCTCTTCGGTGATGCGAAGAGAAGTATTTTACTCGGAAGCACCAGAATTTGAGTTTCAACCAGCTTCTCATGCAGTAGTTTCTGCACAAGTGGATGTGAATGGGAGCTGGGAACTCGGGACACTTTCACCTTCATATGCCGGAACAGGGTATCATTCACCACCTAATGTAGTCTTTTTTGATCCTCAGCAAATGGGCTCTGGTGCTTCGGGCTATGCTAAGATAACAGGTGGTAAAGTAACCGAGATTCAAATTACTAACGAGGGGAACGGATATTCCCAAGACTCAGAGATCAGATTGATTGGCGGACTCAATACTGCCCTTGATCCAGTCCGTATGGAATTGGGCAAAACCCTGCCTTTGACTATTTATGCTTATGATCAAGATTCTATGATTAATCCGGTTGGATTTGTACTGGAAGTAAATGGGGAGGAGATGGATACATTAATTACCGGCTCTGATCCTTATTTTTCATTCCTTTGGTCTCCAGATGTGCCTGGAGATTATGACATACGGGTACGTGGTTCGTCTGTAGATGGTACAGAGGCATATACCCAAAATCTTGATGTTGAGGTTTATAACGATTCGGAAAACTCGGTCGCATTACTTATAGAAACGGAGGGATCTGGAAACTCCAAACATGCTATTGGAGATGTGGTTAATCTACCATTTTCAATCAATTCGAAACTTGGAACTGTTGAAGAAATTCGAATATTTGACAATGGAGTTGAGGTAGGAAGCTATCCTTCCCAACAAATGAACAACCTATCCTATGAATCTGGTTCTGGGTTCTTTAATTTTGCTTGGGTTCCAAATTATTCAGGTATTCATGATATTACAGTTTCAGTAAAGCTCCAGAGTGGTTTGTATATTTTTTCGAATGTACATTCATTCGAAGCAGTCAATGGGCTGAGCATTTCGATTTTGAATAGATCGCCAGGATTGGATGGATACAAGCTACATATGCAAGGTACTTCGGTCATTGTAGAAGTAGCAATTGATCAAAGTAAAGCACCTCAATTTTCAGAAGCCTATCTTTATGGTAATGATAAATTTATTAAAAAGATGAAGTTTTTTCAGCAAGGTGTGGAGCAACCTTCGGCCTTGGACATGGAGGAAAGTCAAATAGGGCAAACTATGATTGTTCCTTACCAGCACGATCCAACTGTGTCTACATTGGAGTGGAACTTTGACTGGAATGTATCATACAAGAATTTTAAGGATGACCTATCTTCACACACTTCAAAGGCATTTGATGGCGGCAATCCAATTGATGTGGTTGAAGTTGATTTGAAAGTAATCGCTGTTACCAAAGAAAATGCAACCAGTGGAACCCAAGGTAGGGTAATCACTTCAGAAACTAAACCCGCCTATGTTCGTGTCCTTGATATGAACAAACCTGTAAGTGCAAGCTCAATGATTTACAAGGAAATGACTGGAGAAAGTGCAACTGATGAAGTTGTCAGAGATTTAAAAGCTTCCATACCTGAAAATGCAGATGTAGAAACAATGCTCGAGATTTTGGTCAATTATTCTATCGGGGAAGATCTTGTTCCTATGGCTGATTTGGCTGGAGCGTACGCTGTTTTATTTGGGGAATCCCATCCTACAACCGAATCTTTTGAAGAAGATTATGAAGATTATGGCGATAATCTTCTTGGGTATATAAGAGACCAACTACAATCAACGAGATATGTCTCCAGGTATGGTCCAATTTATTCTGATCGAGCGCAATTTTTTGGGGTCAGGGAGGGAGACTATTTTGCCAATCGTACGCAATTTGTAACTCGTCATTTTATAAATAAGTTTGGGATTCAGCCTACCGTTAATCAATACACCGTAGGTGCAAATAAATTATGGAATGCCAGACAAGCTAATTTAAATGATAATTTAACTCCGGCAGTAGACTTTATTTATAACCTTGTCATTGAACCGACCAGATCTTTGGGATTATCAGGATCTTTAAAAGAAACTTATTTACCTTTCATGAATTCTGCTCGTGGTCAGTACCTTGATACTGCAAAGCAGTTTATATTGTTAAAGAACTTACAGACTGAAG
>NZ_CAXLML010000144.1:0-4626 GCF_964187505.1 Candidatus Chordibacter forsetii | reverse complement strand
AGCCCCATCGGCCATTCGCCTGGAAAATAATGAAACTCACACTCCAGATGGTAGCAAACCCTATGAAGTCCCCAGAGCTCTGGAACTCGAAGAAATTCCCCAAATCATCGCAATGTTTAGAAAAGGTGCAGAGCTTGCAAAAGCCGCCGATTTTGACGGAATCGAAATACACTCGGCCAACGGGTATATACTCGATCAATTTTTGCAGTCCAAAACAAACCATCGAACAGATGAATACGGTGGAAGTATCGAAAACCGCTACCGGTTACTCGATGAAGTCGTTCGGGCGGTCGGAGAAGTTTTTCCCTTCGACCGGATAGGCGTCCGACTGTCACCCAATGGGGTATTTGATGATATGGGTTCTCCGGATTACCGGGAACAGTTCACTTATGCGGCCAAACAACTCAACCAATATGGCTTAGCTTACCTACATGTTATGGATGGGCTAGCTTTTGGCTTTCATGAGCTTGGTGATCCTATGACCCTTCAGGAATTCCGTGCGGTATTTAAAGGACCGATCATGGGTAATTGTGGATACACCGAAGATACTGCAGAAAAAGCAATAAACGAAGGCCATGCGGATATGATTGCATTTGGTCGCCCCTTTATCAGCAACCCAGACCTTGTCGAACGATTCGCGTCCAATGCTCCGCTTGCCGAAGAGGCAGATCCTTCCACCTGGTACAGTTCCTCGACTGCTAAGGGGTACACCGACTTCCCATCCAACACTCAGTAAATTAAAATTCCCTGATCATCTTTTATGAACGATCTTAAAAATAAAAAATCCGGACTTCTCTTTGGTTCCTACTGTGCAGACGCCCTATCCCTTGGAGTACACTGGATCTACGACTCCCAAGAGTTGGTAAAAAAACACGGGCGAGTAACTGAGTACAAGGCACCTGGCTCTGATTCTTACCACCCTCACAAGCAAGCGGGAGATCAGGGGCATGTGGGAGACCAGTCCCTATGTCTGTTGAATTTTCTTGCAAGAGAAAAAAAGTGGGATCCTTCCATGTTTATGGAGGAGTGGCTTGGGATGTGGCCCGATTACAACGACTATATAGATGGTGCAACCAAAGCCACCTTGGCCAATGTTCAAAATCAAACAGACAAGACTCAGGGAGGTAGTGATTCGGTGGAAATTGCCGGACCTGCTAGGATTGCCCCGCTTATTGCTTTTCTTTCCAACTCTTCTGAAAGTGAAGTGGTGAAAGCAGCGGTTGAACAAACCGTGCTCACTCATCGATCCAAGGAGGCCGAAGAAACTGCTATCTTTCTTGCTCAGGCAGGTTATCGTCTGATGCATGGTGCCAATCTGCACGATACCCTCAACGAAACCGCACCCGAATGGGCACTCGAAAAGGCAAAAAGTGTGCTCTCAGAAAATGCTGTGGACGCGATTAGTAAACTAGGACCAGCCTGTTCGATTTCATCCGCCCTCCCCTCCGTTCTCTACCTAGCCACAAAACACGGAGATGACATCGAGGCAGCGTTTATTGAAAACGCCATTGCAGGAGGAGATAATTGTGCCCGTGGATTAGCCCTCGGTATCCTCTTGGGTTCGGCCAATGGCCTTTCTGCCATTCCTCAGGGATGGATCGAAAATTTAAAGGCCCGGATGGATCTTGGTAATTTTCTCAGCCAAAATTAGCTACAACCTCTTGTTCCAAAGAATCTGCGTACCTTCTTTGCCTGGGACAACAATTTCAAGATCGCCGTCACTGTCAAGATCGGCCGTTACAATATGCAACCCAGCACCTGCACCTTTAGCTGCTACATGCTTGCCAAAGTTTTTAAACTCTTTGTCCCATGTGTAGTACATGACTACAGGAACATCATCAGCACCTGGGTCTCTGCCATTGTGCCCATAAACCCGCTTGCCCGTAATAAGTTCATCAATACCGTCCCCATTTAAGTCTGCAAAATGAAGTGCATGGGCTTGGCTAAAAGAATCATCGATCATGACTTCGTCGTAAAGGAAACTGCCTGAAGCATCAAATCCCTTACTTAGCCATGCAAAGATACCGTAATCATGCGGATTGCCCCAAAGTAGATCGTTCTTACCATCGCCGTTCACATCCCTAATTAGAACTGGGCAGGACAGGTATTTGGTCCAACTTTGGTGAAATCTCCATTGTCCTGCATAAAGGTTCCCTTCTGGCCTTTCGTACCAACCTGTACCGATTACAATATCGCTTCGTCCATCGTTGTTTAGATCTCCAAATCCAATTCCATGACCACTTTTTGGTCCAATCGTATGACTTTTGAACTTACCCTTGTCATCCTGATACCAGACAATCGTGGGGGCATTCTTGTTCCACTGGTTCGCAATCCATTCCCGCTTACCATCCCCATCAATATCAATAAACTGACAAAGTTCATTAGTTTTCTGGTTGGTATTCATCAAAAGATTCTGCTCCCAGAGCAAACCCAACCGGAGACGTTTCTCTCCCGGGTTTCGGTACCAGTTCACTTCTGGCAGCCAAAAACTATTTGATACCACATCGATCCAGCCGTCTCCATCTACATCAAAAGCGTGCTCGCCATTAGAGTGGGCATAGCCCCCCTTGTCTTCAATGATGCGCAATGGCCTCGGCACCCAAGCACCATGCTTACCAGGGTTCCGATACCAGTTACGACCGGCTGAGATATCGAGCATTCCATCCTTATCATAATCCGCAACGGCTATCCCTTCATTTGCATCAACGGTCAAAAGTTGAGTCTTAAACTTGACTGGATGAACTCCAAGTAGAGCCAAATTAGAAAGCAGACTTAACGCCCAAACGATAGAGTATTTCACTTATTTTTTCTTAAATTCATTAGTTTTAACTTAGTTTCCCGACCATACCCAGAGAGTTCCAAGCGATCGTGATAAACTCTCACGATGGAATAGGCCGTGGTTTCACTATCCACCATACCCTTGCAAGTCAGGTAGTGAATGCCGCCTTTGATCCCATATTTACCCTTATGGTTGTGTCCATTGATATATGCCTTCACACAGGAAAATTCTTCGAGTAGCTTAATTACTTCCTTGGCATTCCAAAGGTTGTGCGGATCTTGCGGATAAACAGGAAAATGGGAAAACAGGATGACCTTTTCTTGGGAACCTTCAGCTGCCTGTAAAACTTTCCGCACCCAGCTCATTTGTTCCGCTCCTACTCCCCCATTCCACTTGGGTGAACGGATCTTCTGTTCATGATAATATGCCTCAGATTCTTGATACCTCTTACTTCCTTTTGGATATGCAATAAAACTAAGGTCATTTCCATCGAGGCATACGAACCGCCAGTTCTTAATTTTGAAATCGTAGTATTTAGAGGGCATGCCCAACTTTTTAGGAACTTGCGATTTGTACTCATCGGCCACCTCAAAGTCATGATTCCCCAACACATGATAGCCCGGAGCTTCTAAAGAATTATAGATTGGAAGTATCTCATCAAAACTGGAAAAATCCCGGTCGATAAAATCCCCCAGATGAATAACAAAGGATAAATCTTCCTTGTTAAAATGCTCCACGCACTGATGCAGCTTTTCCTTGGAAGCAGAATATTTTCTCTGCCCTCGATCCGGGGCCACACAGTACTGACAATCTGCGATCACACCAAAGGAGAATTTGTATTTGGTATTCTTTTTTTCTTCAGCAAGTACCGATGCACACAGCGCAAAAAAAATAAGGACTAAGAACCGAATCATTCGACCTCGTGGATGGTATGATCTATGCGGCCTTTGAATGGGATTCCCTCCGCAGATTGTAATTCATAATCAATCTGCACCATGTGGGCGGGGTGGAGGTTGGGCACATGCAATGCGATCGTTTTTCCGTCTTCCAAAAGTTCGACCTTTTCCAGCTTCAGATCATTTAAAGGTATTTCCGGTGAACCATAGTTGGATGTCCATTTTAAATCCCACGCTCCAAATTTATACTTAGATAAATCATTGGCTTCCGCGGGACTAAGGGACCCGTAAAACCCAACCTCGATCAGGTCCTTCTTCACCTTCAATGAACGGGGAAGATGAACCGGTTCCCCCGTGTAACGAATACGGTCAAGCCCGCCACGTCCTTTGGCATTGGTCTGCCAGCCCTTGAGACCGGAAACATAAAGCTGACCATCTCCATGGTTGATCCGTGCACGCATCGCACTGCTTGAAAGTTCGATCGGGATACGGGATACCCCACCCTGCATCTGTCCATTCTTTTCTTCCTTAAGCACGACATAGAGTTTGCTTTGCCCATAGGACATATGGAGCAGTTGATCTTGAAGCGGGCCCCACTTGTCACTGGTGACCCAGACCTGCCCACCGCCAGAATTGTCCACGCCGCGCTTTTTACTCATCCACACAAGAGGCTTGGGTGCTTCTTCAGGGAAGTGCTGAAAACCGGGACGCTTCATAAACGATCTTCGGTATTCCCCCCAATCTGTGTAAGGCACTTCATAGCCGGAGATGGGCGAACTTTTTAAGTTATGATCTCCTCGGTAGGAATCGACCACGCCATTGAAACTTCCGGGCTTCACCCAGTTCAGGGGAGCTGTAGGAATAAAGCTTCCTTCATTGTCCCCTGTGGTGACTTCTCCGTTTGGGCCCACTCCGATTCCATTGGGTGCCCGAAAACCGCTGGCAAAGATG
>NZ_CAXLML010000143.1:0-3185 GCF_964187505.1 Candidatus Chordibacter forsetii | reverse complement strand
TTCATCCGGGGTGTGAGCCACAGGCGTATGCGGTTGGGCCATCGGAAAGTACATACACATGGGTTGCTCTTTGTTTTTTCGCATAAACTGAATCAGGTGGTCGGTGTATAGATCGGGACCATACTTTCCCTTGTAGGTTTTGGATCCTTCTTTGGTATGAATGTACGGGTCCCAATAGCGCCTGGTTGATTTTTTCGCATGCTCTTCGTCTGGGGATGACTCCGCCCCCGTCCACATTGCCCAGTCATCAAACCCGTGCTTTTTCATGGCCTCTGGCTCGATCCGAAAATCGTTAATCTGCCACTTTCCGGCCGCGGCGGTGGCATAGCCCAAGTCGTTCATCAAGCGGGCAAAGGTGGTGTTCTCCTTTTTCTTCCAGTCAAAGTACCCCACGCCCCAGCGTGGCACATCCCAGTGGTTAGCCCAACCGGTGCGCCATGGATACTTACCCGTCAGCAGGGTTGTGCGCGAGGGTGTGCATGCCGGCATGGAGTATGCATTATTAAACTTCATCCCACCAGCGGCGAGTGCGTCAATATTGGGTGTTTCAATATCCTCAGCCCCGTAACAACTGATCCACTCCTTGCCCAGATCATCCGCCATGATGTAGAGAATATTTGGCTTCGTCGTAGCGGATTCGGCAACTGCATTGGATGGCAGAAGGCAGGCAAATGAAATCGCCAAGAGCACGGTAAGGGAGGAATGTATCTTCATAATTATTTTATGGGCTATTTTGAGGGCGGAACCACCGGCAGTGAGGAATAAAACCAAACAAAGATGCCCAGAAATGGAAACACGCATATTGCGTTCTATTTCTGTTTATATGCGACAGGCTTATGTATAAAGGGAGAGCAAAAATAAAAATGGCTGTCTTTTCAAATCAGCTCAGTCCCAGAACCAATAGAGGAAACCGGATGGGGCAAGTTGGGTAAGCAGAGTAGATACAATGCAGGACACTCCGAATGCGGCTAGTTTATCCAGCCAGGGTCTGATGGGTTTGACTAAATAAAAAATGATCCAAAGAGGTGCGTAGGCAAATATTGGAAAAATAAGGCAAATGGAGAAAGAATAGCTTACCAATGTATCATGCAGCAATAAAGCATCCGGAAAACCATCGGTTCCAATACCGGGCCAATCTCCCAAGGATAGATACATATGCAAAGCCAGGGAATAAAAAGCGGCAAGATTGATCAAGCCAGGCAAAAGAAGAAATAGCAGGATCGACTTTGACTGCCAGTACCTGCTAATCCCATTTTCATTTTTTCCCAAAAGCCACCAGGTTGACCAAACTAAGAAAACAAATCCGGAGAGGATGAGCAAAGTCAAGGGTGATAGGTAAAAGCTCGTCACTTAGAAAACGACGGATTACTTCGTTGATAACAGAGACAATATTTTTACGCCTAATTCCACAAAAGCAGTCAGGTCATCCGCAGGTATCCGCTGATTGGTAAAACGCCTAAGAATAAATTGGTTTCCTCTTCCATCCAAGCTAACCCCCGAATTGGTTTCCAATACATCGAGCAACTCATGGCCAAAAAGTTCACGAACCACTTGCTCATTCGCTCCTTCTTTGAATGCACTGGAACTAGCTTCCTCGTAACGAGAAAACTCGTTACTCTGGTCATCCTCATCGAAAGCACGCAACAAATACTGTTTGGAAAACTGGGGGTGAGAATCAAAATTAATGTCACGATACCCAACCATGGAGCTTAGTGAGTCGATCAACCAACCAGATGGCATTAGGGTAAAGGGAGGCAAACGAAGGGAATTTGACTGTATGGTAAGAAGCGTGGTCTCTTTGGTTTTTGACTTCGTTGTCCCCCGGTGAAAATTATAATCCGCGAGCGTAAACCGGACCCCATTGACATCCCCCACCAGCACTGTCTTAGGCCAACTGCTCCCATCCGTAAACAGCCTCGACTGATGGATACTATCTTGGAGTGCTTTTTTATCCGACTTGGTCGCCTCCCGTAAATTCAGTGATGCACCGGCATTTCTGATTTCCCTGGCCCGCTTCCTCCCCTTGATTACGGACCAAATAATTGAAACGACGATCAATATGAGAATGATCCAGACAATCTCATATTGGAACATCATGTCCTACGGTAGATTAACCCATCTTTCCTAGGCAACTCTTTTCCCGAAGTACGGGAGTGAGTGGAGTTTGTTTACTTTTTTTGAATTAAAAGAAAAATTAGCGGTAAAGCGGACCGTAAGCCTGGCAGGCCCGAAAGTCGGCCCCTTCCAAATCTGCAGTCCCAAAGGCACGCCAGGCACTGGGACGAAATACCCTCTCCTCTTCAACATTGTGCATGTAGACAGGGATGCGGAGCATCGAAGCCAGGGTCAGGTAGAGGTGGCCAACATGACCGGCAGTCATCACGCAATGATTTGCCCCCCAGTTGTTCATCACCTCATAGGTCGACCGAAAAGCACCCTGCCCGGTCAGGCGTGGAGCGAACCAGGTGGTCGGCCATGTGGGGTTGGTTCGCTGATCCAGGGCATCGTGAACCGGATCGGGAAGATCGATGGTATCTCCCTCGGCAACCTGAAGACAGGGGCCAAGACCATCTGCTAAATTCAAGCGAATCATCGTAGCAGGCATGCCCCCCTTAGTTCGGTAACGCGTACTCATGCCTCCACCAGGAAAATACTCAGTGATCGAGGGATGCCAGCTGGTGTTTTGCAAACTCGCTTCCATCTCCTGATCGGAAATGTCCCAAAAGGGCTTCATTGTGGGGTTGCCCGAACCATCCTTTTGATCCCCGGTACCATCGAGGGCGGCAGGACCAGAATTGATCAGGTGCAAAAGTCCATCCTTGGCCTCACCTTGGAGTTGGTACCCATCTGCCACCCGGGCCACCGCATCTGCACTCCAGTAAGTACGAAGATCAGCAAAAATCTGGGCACTTTGGGTAAGCAAATATCCAAATAGCATACCCGCAGCATTGAGGGCATCGTTCTCCGTCGCCAGGATGTAGGGGGCACGCTTGCCATTCCAGTCGAAGGAGGAATTGAGCATTGCCTCCATAAAGTCGCCATTGGGGAAATGGTCTGTCCATTGGCGCTGCCCCTGAAATCCGGCGGCAATCGCATGGTGCCCAAGAGCCTGTTCGCCATGACCTGCTTCCGCGAGCTTGGGGTTGCCCACCATCAGGTCCCGTGCAATCAGGGCCATTTTTACC
>NZ_CAXLML010000142.1:0-9929 GCF_964187505.1 Candidatus Chordibacter forsetii | reverse complement strand
CTTCTGAAAACAAAAGGTCTTTCGCCCTCAAACTGCTTTCATTGAGAATCAGTCTCAAAAAGGCTTTCCAAGTCTCTTACCTTGGGATAGGCTCGGGCACACATTTTTGATGATAAAGACTCGTTCTATCTTACCAAACTTTCTTGTCCTGTTTATCAGTACCGGTTTCTTCCTGCATGCCGAAGTTAAAGAGACCCACAAGATCATTGGGGAATGGGTGGCCACGGAAAGGCTAATCTCCGAAGAGGAGAGCGATTGGGATGTGGAAAAATCAACCCTGCTCGATCTCGAACAAGCCCTAAATGCGGAGATTGGTGAATTGAATTCCAAACTCCAAGAAACCGCCGAGGAAGCGGTGGGTGCAGCAAAACAACGTGAAGATTTACTTGCCCGTAAAGACGCTGCTCAGCAGGCAACCAGTTCGCTTCACCGTGGCCTAGATCGGGCAGTACCCAAATTGGATCGTGTATTTTCTCTTCTCCCCACGCCCATTGCTGACCGACTTGCTCCCTACCGCAAAAAACTAGTGCCTGGTAAAGGAATGCCTATGCCCCCCCTTCGAGAGCGCGTTGATGCAATGGTCTCTCTTCTTCAGTCCATTCAGAACTTCCACCGTTCCGTAACATTGGAACGTCAGGAGTTTACCCTAGATGACAACCAGTCGCGCGAGTTCCAGGTGATGTATTTTGGATTGGGTAGCGCTTATTTTGTCAATGAATCAGGAACCGTGGCAGGATATGGACAGCCCAAGAATTTAGGCTGGGTATGGACGAGGTCGGACGGACTGGCACGCGAAATTTCCACCGGAGTTGATATGCTCAACAACCAAGCAATGCCAAGGTTTTTAAAACTTCCTATGCCTGCTCCCGGACGTATTGATCAATGAAACCGGCAACGACCAAGTTTGTCTTCTTACTCATGGCCATTGGCTGGGGATCTTGCCTGTGGTCACAATCGGTCCAGCAAGTGCGCGGAAATGCCCGCAACGATTTAAAGGATTCTATAGAACGGCTCGCTCTTCTCAGGCAAAAAATCGAAAAGGAAAAGATTCCATTGGCTCAAAAAGTTGCCCAACTCGAACGGGATACCCGTGGAAAACGTGTGGAAATTGACCGTCGTTTGCGGCAGCGGGACAACCGGGATGCCTCCCTGCTTCAATTACAAGAGGAAGTCCGGGAAAACGAGGCCGCGCTTGAAACTTCGCTCCGTTTGCTCAAGGACTATGCCCGTGGATGGACTCAGTCGATCCCCTCATCCGAGCGCATTCTTCATGCCAATAATCTTTCCTCCTCCTTGGCCAAGGAAAAAGGCGACCGAGCTAGTGGTTTCACCGCTTATTTAGAGCTGGCGGAACTATCCACCTCATCTCTGCTTAAACAAGCTGGGGGCGGTGCTTATTCCGGAGA
The DNA here is from genome assembly GCF_964187505.1 of Candidatus Chordibacter forsetii. NCBI lineage: Bacteria > Pseudomonadati > Verrucomicrobiota > Opitutia > Opitutales > Candidatus Seribacteraceae > Candidatus Chordibacter > Candidatus Chordibacter forsetii. Next base: position 8,523 of record NZ_CAXLML010000142.1, on the reverse strand, counting down.
TGCAATTGTTCCTCCTGAAGGCGTTCGCGAATCTGGTATTTTTTGGACTCTCGGACCAGTGCTTTATTTCCGTGGAGAACAGGGCAGTTCAGGATTTCTTGATAAAAGTTACGAACGGGTGGAGGATTCCACCCTTGAAATGAGCCCGGACTCAGTCAGGCGAAATACCCCGCCCCGGTTGTTGGTTGCCAATCAATCGACCTCCACATTGATCGGTCAATCCCTCCAATCCCCTGTCGGAAAACTCACGACCCTCCCTCTCGACCCAAGTTTGGGGAAGGCCCTAGTGATTGCAGGAAGTGAGCCCACCCTGATTGAAGAAATGCAAAAGGGTGGAATTTGGATCTATCCGATTCTTTTCTTCGCCCTAACCTCAGTACTTATTGCCCTATTCAAAGCGGCTCAGGTTTTACGCATCCCCTTTCCCAAAGGTCCGGTTACCCTAGCGGGAAATTTCGGTGGTCCTTTCGAACTCCTTCGCAAAACTGCTCAGGGATACCGAGGGAAAAAGCCTGAGATTCTCGAAGAAATTCTTTACGAAATCATTATCGATTGGCAGGCCCGCCTCGAAAAAGGATTGCCCCTGATTGCCATAACCGCAGCTACCGCCCCGTTGCTCGGCTTACTCGGGACTGTTACGGGAATGATTGATGTATTCCGTCAAATAACCAACTTTGCAAACCCCGAAAACAGTGAGTTGGCCCGGGGTATTTCCGAAGCCCTTGTAACCACAAAATTTGGCCTAATTACAGCTATTCCATCTCTCATCGCTCATGCACTGCTCACCCGAAGGCTACAGGGTCTGGTTTCAAAGATGGAGGGCTTTTCCGCCCGTCTCGTCCATCTAAAAAAAGAAGCCCCCAAGGAACTAGCTTCTGAGCCAGTTAAGAAGGATGAACCAAGTCATTGAATTCATTGACCAAGCAGCCTTTGTTTGGGAAAAGGGTGGCGTTCTAATGCCAGCACTCGGCTTGCTCGCAGTTTATCTTTATTATCTATCCTTCGATCTTTGGTTACGTTTACATGCGGTGATTCCCTCAGACCTGCGAGTTTTTCCTCGCGAACGTTGGGATGCTTTTAAAGGAGGTGGACGGGTGGACCGTATACTTCGTTACTGCCTTGCTGATCATCGCGACCAAAAAGAAACCCAGAGGCGTTTCGACCAGGTGCGAACCGGAGAAACTTCCTTCCTCAACCGCCGCCTACGCTTTCTCTTCGTTCTGGCAACATCTGCCCCGCTGATTGGACTACTTGGAACAGTGGCAGGAATGCTTCGTACCTTTGACGGCCTGAGTATGCAGGATAGTTACAAGATGGATCTAGTGGCCGGTGGTATTTCACAAGCACTGGTAACCACTCAGGCAGGCTTATTGATTGCGATCCCAGCAATTGCCCTAATTCATCTACTCAACCGTAGAAAGAAGGACTGGTTACAATGTATTAACCGCCTGGAGAGTTTATCCCTGCGCCAAGTTCCCAGCCCGATTGCCAGATGAGATCCCGATCGAGAAACATTGAAAATACGGAAGCCGATGCGATTAATGTGTCCCCTCTAATTGATGTGGTCTTCATTCTGTTAATTTTCTTCATCGTTTCCGCGACCTTCGTCACTCTTCCAGGAATTGAAGTTACCCGACCCCAAGCAGTTACCGGAAAAGCTCTTGAAAAAAATGCGGTTATTTTTGCCCTCTCCGGTAAAAATGAAATTAAGTATGCTGGCTCTTCCGTGCAACTGGAAGAAATTCCCGGCCTTGTCGAACAAGCAAGCAAAGACAAAGGCAAACCAGTGGTTATTCAGGTCGACCAATGGGCAGATGCGTCGATCCTTGCTAAGATTGTCGCTCAGGCCCGAAAAAAATCCGCTGTTGTATCGATCGCCACCCGCAAGCCTAGGACATGAGAAGAAGATTGGTTCAGGAACCGGAACGCACTGAGATAAATGTATCTCCCCTCATAGATATGGTCTTTATTCTCTTAATCTTTTTCATTGTAGCCACCTCCTTCGTTAATGAGGTTGGAATAACCCCTAAGCACAAGGACACCGCCTCTTCCTCAAATAACCTCGAAGAACCCCTGGCTTTTGATCTGCCTGCCTCAGGTCAACTTTTGCAGAATGGAATGTCCATCGGTATCGAACAGGTCGCCCCCTTGGTTCGTTCCAACCCTGGGGAGAAAGCACCTTCCGTACTCGTACGGGTATCTCCCGGTGCCCGTGCCGGGTTAGCAACCCAAGTAATGGATCAAGCCATGCTTGGGGGTGCACAGGCGGTAAAACTAAGCCCACTTGCCCAATGAAAGAAGGGTTGGATATCGAATGGACACCAGGGGTTGAGACTGAGCCCTTACCCAACTTACGCGTCAAAAGCATGGGTCTGGCCGCCCTGGTCTCCTTTGGTTTATTTTGCCTGCTTCCTTTATCTGAATTCGTTAGGCCAGACGAATGGATCGTTCGTCCGGCAGATGTTCCCACCTACACCCCTCCCCCCCCGCCAAAAACGGAGATGGAAAAAGAAGTGGTCAAAAAAATGGAACTTCCCACACCTGCACTGGAGACTCCCAAAGTGCACTTACTCAACCAGCCTAGTGCTGCCACCTTGGAAGTTGGCCCTGGAGATTTTAAAGCCCTATTCTCGCTGACAAACTTTAATCCAACTCCCACCGGGTTTGCTCAGGAACTTGTCTTTGCCATGCACCAACTTGATCGCAACCCCGGAGTAGTTAAGCGGGGATCGTTAATTTACCCAGCCCACTTGCGCCGCAAAGGACTCGAAGGAGAAGTCAAACTGCTTGTGCAAATCAATGAAAGTGGAAGGGTTAAGGTTTTGGAAACGGTTTCCACTACCCACCCAGATTTCGTGGAGGCATCCCGCAAAGCCGCCGAAGGATCCGTCTACGAAGCCCCAACCCGTAACGGTAAGCCAGTAAAGGTTGAATTCTACCTCCCTGTTCGCTTTTCTATGCTCAAATGAATAATTTCTTTTTCATAGCCTTCGCTCATTTAAGTCTTTCGCTCGGTCTGACCGCCAAGGCACCTCCTCCTGAACTTACCCAAGATTTTTGGAACGATCCCGCATTTGTTCGTGGTTTCATGGGAGATTACGGGTTTCGCAGCGAGGTTGAGCCACGGATCGATAAATCCGAACAATTCATTCTGAGGGAAGTGGTAGCCAAAGCAGAAAATCAGCTGGAAGATGCGGTCGTTTATCTCGAAGAAAAAATTAAACCCAAAACAAGTGCTGCACTCGATTTCGCTCTCGGTACAATGTATTACCAGCTTGGCCGACTCACCCGATCAGAACAGACCTACGAAAAAGCACTGGGCAAATTCCCCTCTTTTTTAAGGGCCCGTAAAAACCTCGGCTTCGTCCAACTAAGCTTAGGGAAACTCGATGCAGCCTCCCAAAATCTAGCCAAAGCAATAAGTTTGGGAGAAGCGGATGGTATCAGCTATGTTGCCTTGGGCTATTGCCATCTTTCCCTCGGTCGGGTGGTTTCAGCAGAAAATGCTTACCGAATGGGCATTCTGCTTCACCCCCAGAGTCTTGATGCCCGTAATGGACTGGTCAATTGCCTGCTTACCACGAACCGCTACCCGGAGGCTCTTGCCCTACTTGATGAATTGCTCGAAACCAAACCGAACGACCTATTTTGCCACAAGGCCCGTGCTTCGGCCCTCCAGGGACTTGGAAGGGAACAGGATGCGGTAATCGCTTTGGAAACCCTCAGGCGAATGAATAAACTGGATGCCGCAGGTACCCTATCACTTGGTGATCTCTATCATAACCTGGGGCTTAACGAACTTTCGCTAGCTTCCTACCAGCAAGCCCTAACCAAAAAACAAAAGCTCAGTTTATCACGCTATGCACGGGCGGCCAAGGCATTGATCAATCGGGGGTCCTACGGGGCAGGCTTCAAATACCTCGAAGAAATCCAAAAAACTTTTGGTAATGGATATTCCAAGGATGACGAGCGTGAAATCCGTATGCTTCAAGCAGAAGTCCGTATTGCCACAGGCAAGCGGGAAGAAGCTGCAAAAATCATTGAGGAAATCATCCAAAAACACCCCCTGGATGGAGAAGCCCTGCTTCTATCAGCAAGGCTGGCGACAGAAGAATTGGATTATGCTCGAGCAGCGCTGCGCTTCGAAAGGGCGGCCAAGTTGCCTGAATTCGAGGTCACTGCCCTAATCGGTCATGCCCGCATGCTTGTGGGAGCCAAGGATTACCAACTAGCTTCAGATCTTTTGGAACGGGCTCAAACCTTATCCCCGCAACCCCGAGTTGCCCGTTACCTAAAAGCTATCAATAACCTCAACCTGAGCGCGAGGAAAAGCCTTTAAACGAGTCGCTTCTTCCTTGAACGCATCAACGCATCATGATACGTTGATGTGAAATATAATGACAGGTCGTTCACTTAAAAATCGTTTTGCCCAAGACAAACCTCTTTTCTCAGTAGAGTTCTTCCCACCCAAGGACGAGGCTGGAGGCGAGCGTATGCTTAAGACAGCAAGTTTGATCCAGCCACACAACCCAGACTTCGTGTCCATTACTTACGGGGCGGGAGGAGGCACCCGTGGCACCACTCTTCGCTACGCCAAGCTTTTACAGCAAGAGCACGGATTTGAAGTTATGCCCCACCTAACCTGCGTGGGTCATACCCGGGATGAGCTTCTGGAAATCCTTGAGGAATTTTCTCAAGCTGGTTTTCGTAACATCATGGCCCTAAGGGGTGATCCGCCCAAGGGAGAAACCACTTTTAAACCAGTACCTGGTGGATTGTCCTATGGTTCTGATCTTGTCTCTTTGATCCGGGAAAATTTTCCCGATTTTGGAATTGGTGTTGGTGGCTATCCCGAGAAGCACCCAGAAGCCAAGAATTCGGAATTCGACTTACAAAACCTCAAGACCAAAGTGGATGCCGGGGCAGATTTTATAACCACTCAATTATTTTTCGATAATTCTGCCTACCATAACTTTGTGAGCCGTTGCCATGAGTCTGGGATTGATATCCCGATTTTACCCGGGTTACTACCCGTGCTTTCCATCGGTCAAGTCCGTCGGTTTTGTGCTATGTGCGAAGCAGGACTTCCCTCCCAATTGGAAAATGATTTAGAATGTGCGGACGAAGCCGACCAACCATCTATTGGAGCTAATTGGGCTCTCCAACAGGTTAAAGACTTACTGTCCAAGGGGGCACCAGGTTACCACCTTTATGCCCTCAATAAGCCCCAAAGCACCCTTCAGATTCTTGAGGGCTTGATGAAAAACTGATCAAATACCAGACACTTCATCGATTTTAGCTTCAGCCTTTAATCCATCGAGGAATTGCTCAAAAATTTTATCTTTTTTACGCTCAGTTAGGTACTGGACCACTTTTTGTTTAATCTCATCAAACGGAGTGATTTTTTCAGGAACCCTTTCATGTAATTGAATAAGATGCCATCCAAACTGTGTTTTAACCGGCTCACTTAACTCACCGGGCTCCAGGGCATAGGCCGCTTTTTCAAACTCCGGAACCATTCGTCCCCGCCCAAAGGTACCAAGGTTTCCATCGTTGCCCTTGTCATCAGATTCCGCACGTACAAGTTCTGTAAAATCCTCGCCCTTTTTTAAGCGCTTTCGCCACTCCTCAACCTGCTGTAAAGCCTGATCGAACTCTTCTTCCGATTTGGCCATCTTCAACAAATGCGAAGCGGTTAACTGTTCCTCCATCCTAAAAAGTTCCGGTCTTTCTTCATAATATTTAATAGCATCCTCATCCGAAGCGTCCTCACATTGTGACTCCTCTTCGAGCAATTGGTTAAACCGCATTTGATCGGATAATTCACGCTTCAAATCTTCATGGTTCTTAATCATTGGGTTGTTTATTTTTTCAAAGGCCTTCTTCCCACCATTTTGCTTCAACCATAGCTTAATCCTTTTTTGAAGTTCGACCCCGTCCACCTGATATTTTCGTTTCCTACTCTCCTGAGCCATCAGAGCCTGGTCAATCAACCGTTCCTTGGCAAGATCGAGCGCAGACATGGTAATGATCTCACGAGGCTTACCTGGCATACCTTTAGCCACATTTTCATACAGGGCTTCAGCTTGACGCTCAATCGCCCAATCGGGAATAACTTGGTCGTTTATCTTAATCGACATAATGACCACCTTACCTATTTCGGATCGACCTGCCAAGGTTCGAAGAACGATAATCCAATTCTCAAAATCGTCTCAATTCAATTGACCTCACCGATAGGCAGAGCCATAAAAGATAAATAACTAATTATGGCCAAGCCCGACCGTACATCCTGGGAAAATTTCTCTGACTATTTGATCAGCTTAGGCTTGCGTATGACTGGACAGCGCAAGGCGGTATTCGATGCACTCTTTCGTCAGTCCGGACATTTTACCGCAGATCAATTATTACAGGATGCAAGAAAAGTGGACGACACCGTTTCGAGGGCAACTGTTTACCGTTGCCTTCCCCTTCTTGTTGGCAGTGGGACGGTGCGTATGATCGATGTCGGACAAGACAACAAGTTTTATGCTCTCAACGAATCGAGTGCCACCTTCAAAGCCCAAGTTATTTGCTCCGATTGTGACCGTATCTTCGATGTGGATGCGCCTTTCATGGAATGGTATGGGCGTACAGTTTCGGAAAAACTCGGTCTTGAAGTAAACGACCAGCGCTTACAAGTACAGGCAAGTTGCCCGACTTTCGCAAGCAACGGAGCTTGCGCCAAAACAAATTAACCGCCCGCCACCCGTCCTGTTCGTATGGCCACCTCCTCCCCTCCTCTCCTGCAAATCTTTCGCCGTTCTGCTGAACCAGAAAAACTTTCGGCCGAGCAAGAGGAAATTATCCGCCTAAAGAAAGAAAAAAATGCGGTCCTGCTCTGTCACAATTACCAGATCGATCCAATCCAACAGGTGGCAGATTATGTTGGAGATTCTCTTGGCCTTGCTCGTCAGGCAGCCAAAACTGATGCTGATATAATTGTCTTTTGCGGGGTCCACTTCATGGCGGAAACTGCCAAGATATTAAACCCATCGAAGACCGTGCTTCTTCCCGACCTCGATGCCGGTTGCTCTCTATCCGATTCCTGTCCGGCCGATCAGTTGGCGAAGTACCGGGAAGAAAATCCCGACCTTTATGTGGTTGCTTATGTTAATTGTTCCGCAGCGGTCAAAGGACTGAGCGATGTAATTTGCACCAGTGGAAATGCCGTAAGCATTGTCAACCAAGTGCCTGCAGATCGGGAGATTTTATTCGTACCCGATCAAAACCTTGGCCAATGGGTCATGGGACAAACCGGCCGAAAAATGCGCCTCTGGCCAGGCAGTTGCTATGCTCATGTTTTATTTACCCGGGATTCCATCGAACGTTGCCGATTGGAGTATCCTAATGCACCTGTGGTCGCCCACCCAGAATGTATACAAACGGTCCGCGATCTTGCTGATGAAGTTTGCAGCACCGAAAAAATGGTGTCCTATTGTCAGGACCATTCATCTGATACCTTTATTATATTAACTGAATCCGGAATGATGCATCGATTGACAAGAGAACTCCCGGACAAGCAATTCGTTGCCGGTCCGACTGGTAATTGTGCCTGCAACGATTGTCGATACATGAAGATGAATACCCTGCCCAAATTACTTGCCTGCCTAAGGGATGAAAATCCGGAAATTTCCATGAACGAGGATTTGATCGAACGCTCGAGATTACCCATCGAGCGTATGCTTGAATGGAGTGTCTAGGAATAAGACTCTTTCAAGCACTCCACTAGCTAATCAGGCTAGTACTTCTATGGTTTCTGGGAAAACGGCTTCTCCCAACGCGGCCAAATGGCTTTGGATCATCTGAATAAAAGACAGGCTGACCATTGATCCTAAAGGAGCCAGCATCTTACCATCCGACAAAACAAGTTCCTCCATTAAGCGCATACCTGGCTTTAAGTTGGCTGGGCTGACTTTACTTGGTTCCATAAAGCCACCATGCAGTTCTCGGGTATTGGCCAGGGCATCTAAACTACCGGGAAGAAAAATAGTTTCCAAGGGTCTTAAACTTTCAAAGATTTCGCCCTTCGAGTAACCTTTGGTTTCATATTGGTCATATTCCTGAGCCAAGCGAATAATCGAAGCAATCCTTCGCTCATCATGGAACTCACCAACAGTATCCTCATAATCAGCCTGAATAAATTCGATAATTTTTCGAATCTTGTTTAGCCGGGGTATGTCCTTAAGTAAATTACTCACAAAGGAGGGAAAACTTACAATGATTTTTTGCATTTCAGGTGTCAGCTCACCTCCATCATATACATTTTGCTGAGAATCCTGAGGTAAAGTCAGGTAACCGAGGTAGCAAAAGTCTGCCGCCACTTGCAAACGCCATCCGTGGTCAATTTTAAGTTCTCTGGCAACTTCTATAGCCAAGGTCTTGACTCGCTGGGCTCGTCCAAAAAACAAGGGATTCGCCGCGGATAACAAAGATGTAATCGCACCGATAGCACCGTTGAGAGTTTTTTCCAGTAATTCTTTTTCG
>NZ_CAXLML010000141.1:0-5956 GCF_964187505.1 Candidatus Chordibacter forsetii | reverse complement strand
AATAGTGGTCCACTCCTGCCCCTGAAGAACTTTCATGAGCTTTGTGTTGGTGCTGAAAACGTCCAATCAATTTTGCAGGCCTATTTTTGACAAGTCGATCGGTACAATACCGAGTTTTTTTGCAGGTGAACCGGGTTTGAAACGAAAGTCACCATTTTCGGGATCGACAAACAGCGGGTCAGCGGAGCGACTGTTGGTATCGATCGCGGTTCGCCTTGCCTTTTTGAGTACTGCGCGGCTCATATTGGGATTTCCGGCGCAATAATAGAGATTGTGATCGGTGTTGGCTTGCTTGGCCCATGCCGCCGGGAGTCTGGGACTGTTGCCCTGGTCGTAGAAAACAGCGTTCTCACCCGGGTGATAGAGGATGTTTCGCTGGATCACAGCCCCAGTCATCGGGCCTTCGCGAAGTTTGAAATAGGCAGGTAATCGCTTTTCACCCTTATGAATCGGTTCGATTAGATCAGCGATGATATTGTTTTCGGCGCGATTGTTTAGCTTCAGTTGAATACCCTGAGAGGTACATCGGTAAATCAGGTTTTCGGAAATTAAAGTATCCCGCTGTCCTCCGTCGGTGCGGATGGCTGATTGCAGCGCGACCGGCGAGACCAAGTGATGGATATAGTTGCGGCGAATGATATTCCCTGATCCTGCGCCCCTGATATAGATACCATTGCCATCGCCCAGTTGTTCCATAGCATGATGGATTTCATTGGCTTCGACGAGATTGTCGTGGGTATGCAAAAACCGTCTAACTTCCTCAAAACTACGTTGATTACGATTCTTACCTACCTCCTGCCAACGAATCGTTCGCACCAGTTCCCGGCTGTTATTATCTCTCTTCGAAAAGAAACTGGTCATCACGCCCGAAACGATGATTCCGGAGTACGGCGTATGGTGAATCAGGTTGTTGACGACTCGATTGTCGCCACTTTGCCAAACGAAAATACCGGGGGAATGTGGGTATATTTCGCCGACGTGATGGATATGGTTATTGCGAATCAAGTTGTGATGGTTGACATCTTTCGTTCCTGGCCCATAACCGCACAGCAGTATTCCGGTGCCGCCGATATGCTCGATATGATTGCTCTGAATTCGATTTTTCTGCGCATGTAGATCCAGCCGAATGGCACTACTGCCACTGTGGGTAAACCGACATTTCTCGATGGTGCAGCTTTCAGCCCCCCTCAAGCGAACCAAGGCGTTGGCTTTGTCATGCATATCCCAATCGTGTTGCAGCCCCTTGTCGTCTTTACCTACCCGCCAGCTTTCGCCGCGAGTGAGTGTGAGTCCACGAAAAATCAGGTTTCGAACAGGGATATCTGTCGGGCCATCTTCGTCTATTGAGCCTTCGATTTTGAGGTATTCCTGAAGCAATGGAGCCGTTATTCCCCTTGGCATGCCTTCTGTTACCGGCCAGAGGTATAGTTTACTTAGTTTGCTATCAAAAACCCATTCTCCGGGTTCATCAAGGAAGTCGATTGCATTCTCCACCCATACGGAATCGGTTCCCGGCAGGTAGTGAAGTTCATTCATTGCGTAGGTCGCGGGAATAGATACCGTCGCTATTTGGGTTTGTTGGTTTACCGATTGAAGGGGCAGTATATTTACCACCCAGGCATGTAGCGGCCGAACAACAATGTCTATACCTTCGAGGTTAGACCAATTTCTGATTGCCCCGACGGGAAAATGGAGATTGGTGCGACTCGATTTGGATCGCTCCTCTTTGGAATCGGGCATGACCGGAATAAAGCCTTTCGAGCGTGCTCTGGGCAATCGCTTTTCGCCATCGTAGAGGGTGAAGAATGAACTGGTTTTCTTCGAGACATCTGTTACCCATATTTTCCCATTGGTGTTTTCCAATTGCTTCCAACCATCAATAGTGACGTCCGAAGAGAATACTGGTTCTTCATTTGGGTAAGCTTCATAGGCAATCGAGAAATCACCTTCCCCCGAATCATCCACTCCGAAGACTATTGTTTCGTGAATGCGATAGTGTCCGCCGCGAATTTGAACATGGATATTCTTTGCCATCCCGCTCTTTTTGAGTTCCCTAACCGCATCCCGCGCTCGAGCCAATGTCGCGAACGGACCGTCATTTTTTTGTTCATCCGGCTCTTTTAGCGTGCCGGACCAATCGTCGGAACCCGTTGTTGAGATATAGAAATCATTCGCCTCTCCGTAAGAGATGATGCCGAAAATACATAAATATAGTAAAGGTGTTTTCATTCTTGTAATCTCGTGTGATTACTCGGGCTAAAATTTCATTTGGGAGGGTAAAGTGTAGTTCAATGGGCGGGCTCTCAAGAAAATTTATTTGTTGGAATTTTTCTTCAGAACCTTCTTTCTGGCATTGGACAAACCGTTTTTACTAGGCGTTGTGGGCAGCGAGGCTTTCCAGCTATCTAGTTTCTCAGATAGTTCCTGGACTACTTTTGGGAAATCTGCTGCGACATCGGTTTTTTCAGCCCAATCTTTTTCCAAATCGAATAGCTGCAGTTTCTCTTGCTCTTTGTTTACCAGCAGCTTCCATTTGCTATCACGCATACCGAGAGCGGGCCAGGTGTAGTCTTGATTGTCACCACCTCGCCATTCCCAAAAAATGGGCTTTGTTCGTTTGATCGGCGTTCCTTTAAAAGCGCTTAGTATACTTTCGCCATCGGGCTGATAGTCGGTCGGCGGTGATACGCCCGCAGCATCCAGAAAGGTTGGCAGAAGATCGACTACTGTTACGACCGACGTTGAATCGGTGACTCCTTTGGGGACGACTCCGGGCCAGCGAACGATAAATGGCACGCGAATGCCGCCTGCGAAGAGCGAGCGTTTTTTACCTTTCAGTCCACCTGTTTCACCGATGGAATAGTAGCCGCCATAGCCGTCGGATTCTGTTTTGCCGTGATATTTGTGCGTTTCGTCACGGGTGAATTCCGGGCCATTGTCAGTGGAAAAAACTACCAGTGTATTGTTATCGATTTTTAATTCTTTGAGTAACGATAGGATTCGGCCCACGCCTTCATCGCCCTCGGCAATTACGGATGCATAGATTCGCTCTCGCTCGTTGAGATCCTTAAACTGTTTCAAGAATTTGGGTTGGGGGTAGTGGGCGAGGTGAGCTTCGTGTAGCCATAGATTGATAAAGAAAGGTTTGTCCGAAAACTCTCGAATAAATTTTTCGGCGTGATCCACCGAAGCGAGGCCTTTCTTGGAAATTTCGATCTTGCCGGAGCCATTGAATGTTGCAAAACGATCGTAGCCATACTCGGACTCAACGGGGGAATCCGCGACACTACCTAGATGCCATTTGCCGAAATGCCCAGTGGTGTAGCCAGCTTCTTTAAGCATGCGTGGTAGCATCGGGGCCTGATGATCTAGCCAATCCGGCATACCTCTTTTGATATGCGCTTTGATGCTTTGAAAATGTTGATGAATGCAATGTCTGGCAGGGAATTGGCCCGTCATGACCGCCACTCGGCTGGGGGTGCATACTGGGCTATTGACGGTGAAATTCGTGAAGTCCATGCCCTCGCCAGCCATTTTATCCAGATGAGGGGTTTGGCAAAAAGTACTGCCATGAATTCCCAGATCTCCGTAACCCCAATCATCGGCGAAGATGAAAATAATGTTGGGTTTAGGCGTTTCATCTGCCGAAACTGAGGTGAAGGTCAGTAAAAGTAGGCCCAGGTATATGAATTTTTTCATATTTATTTGGAGTCGAGAAACGTTTAGAACGGAGCCGGAGACCAATCTGGAATGCCTATTTCTTTAAGTTGCTTGTGATAGCGAATATTGAGCGGAAATTCCTCCTCTTCCAGTCGTGGTAGACCTTCGTTAACCATCCAGGGCAGGGTTGATTGCCACCATTGATCAAACGATTGACTTAGCTTTTGCACGACTTCGGGATTGGTTTCCGCGACATCGGTGAGCTGGTAGGGATCTTTTGAAATATCATATAGCTCCCGGTTGTTGACCAACCGCCAGCGATCGGTTCGGACTGCGCATTTTGCATACATAGCGGTATCTCGCTTGCCAGGATTCCAGCGTCCGCAATGAAAGAATAACTCTCGATCCGGCCAATCGGCCTTCGGGTCTTTCAGCAGAGGCAGCAGTGAGCGGCCTTCTAATTCCTGCATCTTCGCCGGTAATTCGGCTCCGGCTAGCTCGGTAAAGGTTTGGTAGATATCGAGATGAGCCGTCAGTGAATCGATATTGACGTTTTCATCGAGCACCCCATGCCACTGCCAAAACATCGGGATATGGGTTCCGCCTTCGTGAGGTGAGTTTTTTGCGCCTCTGAGATTGGCATTAAAGTGACGGATTTTCTCGCCGTTCAGTCTACCCTTGAGATGAGTGGCACCGTTATCGGTCATAAAGATTACCAAGGTGTTTTCCAGGGCTTGCCACTCTTTAAGTTTTGCCACCATCGCACCAAAGTTGTCGTCGATATTTTCGACCATCCCGTAGCGACCAGCAGTCCCTTTGTCGTAGCCCATCTCAATAAATCGCTTGGTATATTTCTCCGGAGCCACCAAAGGTGCGTGTGGAGCGTTTAATGAAATATAGGCAAAATACGGTTTTTGATCGGTGTGCTGCTTTTTAATCCATGCCAAACCGGAATCGAAGAACAAGTCGGTACAGTAGCCTTTGGTCTGAATGATGGTGTCGTTGTGCAGCAGAACATTGTCGAAGTATAGATTCTCTCCGTTCGGTGGGAAATCACCCAGTCGAACCTGCCCGATCCCGCCGGAACCGTGAATCAGGACTTCATCAAAACCACGACTTCCCGGTAGGTACGCCTCTTCATCACCGAGATGCCATTTGCCGAAAATCCCAGTCGTGTAGCCAGCCTTTTGCAATGCTTGTGGAAAGGTATAGGCATCGAGCGCCATGCGTTCCCGCTGGTAGATCGTATGGGTAACCCCATTTTTAAACGGCGCACGGCCACTCATCAACGCTGCGCGAGTCGGCGCGCAGGTCGGGCTCACCTGGAAATCGGTGAAGCGGACGGCTTTATCATGAAACTGATCGATATGGGGCGTCTTCACGACTTTATTCCCCATACAGGAGAGATCGCCCATGCCCTGATCATCGGTTATCACCAGGATAATATTGGGACGGGATCCCTTGAGCGTTTCACCATGCGCACCGCAGCAAAGTAGTGCGATACCGGCAATCAATAATTTTCTATAGATTTGGATCATAAACAAAAATACCTCTTCAAAAGTTAGTAGTTGAGCGTGGCTCCTTTCATGGGCTTCTGACGCTCATTCAGCCACCAATCTTTTGGGCCTTCTGCCTCGATATTCTTCCAGACCTTTAGTAGCGCAGTTTTCATTTCCTCCAACTTTTCGGGCATACTGGTGGCGAGATCGTTTTGCTCCCGCCAATCTTTTTGAATTTCGAAAAGCAGAAATTGGGTAAGGGTTTCATCGCCAACAATTTTCCAATCGCCCAGACGTAACGCGACTCGATCGGCTGCCTGCGAAACGTGAGTCCTCCAGAAAAGTGGTATTTTGCGAGTTAAATCTTTACCTTGGAAAGCAGGAAGCATGCTCACCCCGTCGATGGTGCGATCGGTAGGTAGAGGGATATCAACGACATCAAGAATGGTTGAAAAAATGTCGGTGCCAATCACCGGCACATCGTTAGTAGTTCCGGCCGGAATATGCCCCGGCCAGCGAGCGATACCGGGCACCCTGATACCGCCTTCATGACTACTCCGCTTGCCCCCTCGCAAGCCACCGGTCGTCCCGCCAAACCTGGCGACCGGGCCATTATCGGAAGTGAAAAACAAAAACGTATTCTCACTCACTCCTTCTTTATCGAGTGCTTCCATCACCTGACCGAGAGCGTGATCCAACTGAGTGATATTACCCATATATTTGCTATTTTCATGCCCCTTGTAGAGAGCTTCAAACTGCGGATCGGTCGCGATCGGCGAGTGCGGCTCATGCACCCA
>NZ_CAXLML010000140.1:0-10961 GCF_964187505.1 Candidatus Chordibacter forsetii | reverse complement strand
TTTACGAAGGAACTTGAACTTGCTTTACTCGATGGTCGAGCCGATCTTGCAGTACACAGTGCTAAGGATATGCCAACGGAGATGCCAAAGGGTTTGGAATTGGCTGCTTTTCTTAAGCGAGAAGATCCGAGCGATGTTTTGGTATTTAAGGAGGATTGCCCTGAGCCCAAAGCCATAGCCTCGGGAAGTCCGAGAAGAAGAGCTCAGGCAACTCGGTTGTTTCCCCAAGCGAAGTGGATGGAATTACGAGGAAATGTAGAAACGCGTTTGCAAAAAATTTCTCAAGGTAGAGAAGCAGATGCGAGTCTACTTGCAGCCGCGGGATTGAATCGTTTAGGCATTCGTGCATTTCCTGGTTTGTCCTTTCGAAAATTAAAATTAAACGAAATGGTTCCGGCTCCGGGCCAAGGAGCGATCGCTCTACAAACTCGTTCCGAAGATGTTCGTTATTTTAATCAAGTTAGCGATAAATCGACTGAAAGAGCGGTCAAAATTGAGAGGGCCGTTTTGGTTGCTTTAGGGGGCGGTTGCCAAGTAGCATTGGGAGCTCATTTCTCTGAAACGAGCGATAAACTGGCCTTTTTTCATGAGAATTGTGGGATTAAAACTTTGACGATTGCCGGGAGGGAAGAATCGGATTGGATTAAAGAAGTCATAGAATGGACAAAAATCAACTAAGCGAAGGCATTGTTTACCTAGTGGGTGCAGGTCCTGGAGACCCCGGATTATTAACTCTTAGGGCTCGTTCCCTAATCGAAGGATGTGATGTCTTGGTATACGATCATTTGGCAAATCGAAAACTTCACGACTGGGCATCGGCAGGATGTGAACGAATCGATGTCGGCAAAAGTCCGGGGCGGCACACCATGGAGCAATCTGAGATTGGGGAAATACTTGTTGCCAAGGCACAAGATGGATTGAAGGTCGTGCGTTTAAAGGGCGGAGATCCTTTTGTGTTTGGTCGTTGTGCGGAGGAGATGCTTGCGTTGGATGAAGCCGATGTGCCTTATGAGGTAGTTCCTGGGGTAACGGCTGCTTTAGCTTGTGCTGCTTATGCAGGTATTCCCTTATCTCACCGGGACTTTGGTTCCTCCATTTCCTTTCTTACTGGTCATGAGGATGTGGCTAAGGAATCCTTACGTGTTGATTTTGCAAAGTTTGCTGAAGTCGGGGGTACCCTTTGTATTTACATGGGGATGAGCAAACTTGAAGAGATCGTAGAAAAATTGCTCGTTGGTGGATTATCAAAAGATCGGCCTGCCGCTGTGGTCTCACAAGGCACCTTGCCTGGTCAGAGAAAAATCCTTGCTCCCCTTGGGGAATTGGTTGAGCAAGCTAGGGTGGGCGACTTAAGCGCTCCTGCCATTATATTTGTGGGAAATTCAATCGGCCTGGCTCGTTCTTCAACTTGGTTTGACCGGGCACCTTTATTTGGGCGTCGAATAGTCCTTACCCGGGCAAGCGGTCAGAAGAGCAAAATGCGAAGCAGACTTGAAGAACTCGGAGCAGAAGTGATTGACTTACCTTTAATTAAAATCGAACCAGCAGAAGATCGAAAGCTTGTAGCTGAGGTATTTGCAGGTATTGCCACTTATGAATGGGTAGTTTTTACAAGTGCTAATGGGGCTAAGGCCTTTATGGAAATTTTCTTTCGTGCCTATTCAGATATTCGAAGCTTTGGACCTATGCGGATTGCTTGTGTCGGAGAATCTACAGCCGAGGTCTTACAAGCCTATCAACTCGATATCGAACTTATTTCTCAGGATTCTACTGCTGAAGGATTAGCGAAGGAATTGATTGGTACCGATAGTTTAGATAGTGCCAATGTATTGGTCATCACGGGTAATCGGAATCGGGAAATTTTGGTGGATGTTTTGGAGGGAGTCGGTCGGGCAATTGTCGACACCTTACCTGTATACCAGACAGATTTTGCAGATGTTCTGGAAGCTCCTGTTCTTAGTACATTTCTTAAAAATGGTGCTGACGCCATCATTTTCACCAGTTCCTCTACCGCTCTTTCGTATGTAGAACAATCGGATGATTTAATTTTTGAGGGAGGTGCTCGAAAGCCTATTCTTTGCAGCTTTGGGCCGCAAACATCCAAGACATTGAAGGAGAACGATTTAAAGATTGATTTGGAGGCATCCCATCCGAGCACTGATGGTTTGATTGATGCTTTAGTTGAGCATTTTTCTGCGTCTGGATGAGGCCAAAAATAGTTAAGGTCTGCGGGATTACCCGATCTGAAGATATTCGGATATGTCAGGATGCCGGAACGGACGCCCTTGGCTTTATTTTTCACCCGGCTTCTCCGAGGAACCTTTCCATGGAACAGTACGAACGTTTGATCGCTGAAATAAACTTTGAGAGTACTTGTAAAGTCGCAGTAGCGGTTACCCCCGATATGTCACGAGTCCGCGAATTTATCGAAGCCGGTTTCGATAAGTTCCAATTTCATTTTCCAAGTGGGTTTTCATTAGATAAGATTGCTGAGTGGTCAACATTGGTCGGGCGTGCCAATCTATGGCTTGCTCCACGCCTGAGTAAGGTAGATGAATTTTGCCTGGAATATTTGACCTTTGCCAAGTCCATCCTCATGGACGCTTACACAATTGATGCTTACGGAGGAACCGGGAAGCAAGCCGATTGGGAAAGGTTTAAAAGGTTACGGGTTGACCATCCCGGATATCAGTGGATTTTAGCCGGGGGTCTTGGACCGGATACCTTGAATGAAGCGGTCCGCCAGGCTGAGCCGGATGGAATTGATTTGAATAGTGGTTTGGAGAGTAGTCCGGGAATCAAGGATGCAGATAAAATAAAGGCTGTATTTAATCTGCTTTCCGAAAAATTTTAACTCACAAAGGTCTTATTTAAATTGCTTAGCGAGCTTGGCTAATTGTTTTGGGTCCATCCCGTCAAGGTCAGGCAAGCCACCACCACCTCCGCCACCAAAGGCATTCATTAATTGTTTCATCTTTCCGCCTTTCATTTTCCTCATCATTTTTTGCATTTGGGAAAATTGTTTAATTAATAAATTAACGTCACGGATTTGAACACCTGCTCCATCGGCGATTCTTTTTCTTCGGGATCCGCCAATGATTCGGGGGAAGCGGCGTTCTTGCTTGGTCATCGATAAAATAATGGCTTCGTGCCGCCCGAGTGCGGCTTCTTCTTTGTCGCCTACTTGAACATTACCCATACCTGGAAGCATCTGTGCAATCGAACCCATGGACCCGAGTTTTTTCATTTGCCTCATTTGGGTAAGGAAATCCTCAAAGTCGAATTCGGCTTTGAGCATTTTCTCGGCCATGCGAGCAGATTCCTCTTCATCGAAATGTTCCTGCGCTTTTTCAACCAAAGACACAACATCTCCCATTCCTAAAATCCGGGAGGCCAGGCGGTCCGGATGAAAAGCTTCAAATTCATCAATTTTCTCGCCTGTCCCCATGAACTTGATTGGAGCCCCTGTGACTTTCTTCATGGAGAGGGCGGCACCTCCACGGGCATCTCCATCTATTTTGGTCAAAATGATACCGCTCAGTCCTAAGCGTTCGTGAAAAGTTTTGGCTACATTTACTGCCTCTTGTCCTAGGGCTGCGTCGGCAACTAAGAGGATTTCATGCGGATCAATTTCTTTCTTCAGACGATCTAATTCGTCGACCAAATTATCGTCAATTTGCAGACGCCCCGCAGTATCAAAAATGACGAGGTCCGAACCGTTAGATTTCGATTTTTCCCAGCCCGCTCTTGCGATGGCAGAAACATCCTTACTTTCCCTGTCCAGGTAACATGAAAAATTCTCTTGTTTGGCAAGAAATTCCAATTGATCGATGGCAGCAGGTCGGTAAACATCGCAAGCAACCAACATTGGGGTCCTGCCATCCTTGACGAGATGCTTGGCTAGTTTTGCTGAGGTGGTAGTTTTTCCTGCCCCATGCAAGCCAACCATAAGAACGCGTAATGGACGGTCAGTATGGAGAGCAGAATTCCCCTCGCCGAGTAATCTGACCAATTCATCGTTGATAATTTTTACAACTTGTTGACCAGGTTCGACGGACTTTAACACTTCCTGGCCTAAACAAGCACTTTTAACTTCATCCACAAATTCACGGGCTACCTTGAAGTGAACATCAGCTGATAGAAGTGCCTTGCGTACTTCAGTTAGGGCATCGGAAATATTATCCTCAGACAGTTTACTTTTTCCACCAAGGGTTTTGAGGACCCCGCTTAATTTATCCGACAAGTTTTGAAACATATCAAAATACAATGTCATCGAGGGCTGGATGGGGAAAGCCATAAATCTTACAGGTGGCTTTACTCGTTGCCAAAAGGAGGATTTAAAGTAGGTTAAACCTTTCTTTTTAAATACCTTTCAGCACCTATGAAGATTCTAGTAGCGGATCGCATCTCTCCACTCGGAGTAGAGTTTTTGCAAAAGCAAGATGGCTTTGAAGTAGTCGAAGCCTATGGTTTATCACCTGATGAGGTGGTTGAGCAAGCCCGCGAGGCTTATGCCATTATCGTTCGAAGTGATACTCGGGTAACCAGGGAAGTTATGGAAGCCGCTCCTATGCTTAAAGCAGTCGGTCGAGCAGGCGTAGGAGTCGACAATATTGATATCGATGCTGCTACCGAGCGGGGAGTCATCGTTATGAACACCCCTGGTGGGAATACCATCGCCACTGCAGAACTTACTTTCACCCACATGCTTTGCGGTACTCGGCCTGTTGTTCGCGGTGTCTCGGGCATGCGCGATGGAAAATGGGAACGTAAACAGCTTAAAGGGGCGGAGTTAAGAAATAAGACCTTGTCTATCTTAGGCCTTGGGCGAATTGGCGCCGAAGTGGCCAAACGTGCCCGGGCATTTGAGATGACTGTGATCGCTTATGATCCTTACCTAACCGAGGAACGGGCCAAGGAATTGGAAATTGAAAAGGTCGACTTGGACGACGCCTTCGCCCGTGCAGATTATCTTACCGTACACATGCCAATGACGGCTCAGACCAAAGGAATTGTCGATGAGGCTGCTTTTGCCAAAATGAAGGATGGTGTTCGTGTATTCAATTGTGCCCGTGGTGGAATTATCAAGGAATCTGCTCTAATTGAAGCCTTGAAAAGCGGAAAAGTTGCAGCTGCCGGACTAGATGTTTACGAACAGGAACCTCTGCCTGAAGATCATGAATTTCGTAGCCTTGAAAATTTAAACCTTACTCCCCACTTGGGTGCCTCGACCGAGGAAGCCCAAGAAAGTGTAGGGGTAGAAATTGCGGAAGCTATTGCTGAGGTGTTGCAGGGCGGTCGCATTCGTAATGCCATTAATATGCCCTCGATCGACCCGAAGGATTTGCAAACCCTCAGCCCCTATTTAGAGCTTTGCATGCGCCTGGGTGCATTTGCCCGACAAGCTGCTCGAGAAACTGTTCAGTCCTTACACATCACATACTGGGGGGGGATGATTGATTTTGATACCATTCCCTTAACCCGTGCCGTTCAAAAAGGCTGGCTCAATGGAATTGCAGGGGATGAAGGTGTAAACGATGTCAATGCCCCCTATAAGATAAAAGCGTTGGGCATAAAAGTAGAAACCACTAAGTCTTCCTCCTCTGCGGATTATAATGAATTGATCGAGGTGCGAACTATTGATTCCAATGGGAAGGAACAATCGGTTCGGGGTACGATTATTGGAAAGAATGCTGATCCGAGAATTGTTGAGGTAGATGGAGAAGCCATCGAGGCCCGCCCTGTGGATACCTTACTTGTGGTGAGAAACTTGGATAAGCCAGGGATTGTGGGGAAAGTGGGGTCGATACTTGGTCAGTTTGGAGTCAATATAGCTAACATGTCTCTGAGCCGGTCCGAGGGTTCTGAGTCAGCACTAACTATTTTGGAATTAGACGAAGAGCCCGCGGCTGAAGCAATTGAACAATTGGTCGCCGATGCGGATATTCAGGAAGCCCGGGTATCTCGACAGAAATAGGCCCTTAGCGAATACTTTAATCTAGTACTTCAAAGCATGTTAAGCGTAGAGACAATATCCGTTTTAATTATCGGTTATTTGATCGGATCGGTTCCATGGGCTGTGATTGTGGCCAAGCGTTCGGGTGTTGATATTTTTTCTGTTGGCAGTGGAAATCCTGGGGCTACCAATGTTTTACGGACTCTCGGTAAACCTTCGGGTTATTTGGTGTTTTTCCTCGATTTTCTAAAGGGTGTACTGGCAGTTTGTTGGTTTCAAATTCCCTTATTTTCTTTTTCAGGTGACTCCTCACTAGCTTTGTGGGGTTTGCCCGCAGCGGTGCTCGGTCATACCTATCCGTTGTTTACTAAGTTCCGTGGAGGTAAGGGAGTTGCAACTGCGATGGGCGGATTATTGGCCTTAATGCCTGCCTGTTTACTGATTGGATTATTTGTATGGGGTCTTACCTTTTATCTTACTCGGTATGTGGCCGTTGCTTCTATTGCTTTTGGTTTAAGTTTACCTGTATGTGCGATTATAGGCATATCTGCTGATGAGCCTGGAGGTGGTGGCAAAACTTTTTTGGCCTTTATTGTGATGGGATGGATTGTTTGGAGGCACCGGGCCAACCTCCTTCGTTTGCGCCAAGGAACTGAAAACAGATTTGAGCGTAAAGATAAAACCAAACGATAACCATTTGTCAGATGAATAATCAAGCACAGGATACCCCAAAAGAGTTAAAGGTGGGCATATTGGGTTTTGGAACTGTTGGCCAGGGGACATGGAAACATTTATTGGAAAATAGTAAGTTCTGGCCCAAAATATTGGGGTCAAAATTGGTACCCACACGGGCATCAGTCCGCTCTCTTGAGAAGGAACGCAGCGTTGCAATTCCGGCCGAATGTTTGACCACTGATTCTGCCTCAATCGTAAACGATCCAGAAATAGATTTAATTTGTGAACTTATTGGAGGGATTGAGGAAGCAAAGGAATTGACCATACAGGCATTTGCTCAAGGGAAATCTGTGGTTACGGCAAATAAGGCTTTGATTTGCGAACACGGTGAGGAACTTTTTCGCTTAGCTGAAAAAGCTGGTGTAGGCTATGGATTTGAGGCAAGTGTTGCAGGAGGTATTCCCATTATTAAAGTACTGCGTGAAAGTTTAGTCGCTAATGACTTTCCCCTTATTTATGGAATTCTAAACGGAACTTCTAATTACATTCTTACCCGGATGGAGAAAGAAGGTGCAAGTTTTGAAGATGTCCTGGGAGATGCCCGTGAACTCGGCTATGTGGAGGCCGACGAAGCTCTTGATTTGGATGGAGTGGACGCTGCCCACAAGGCTGTGATTCTTGCCTACTTGGCCCATGGAATATGGGTCGATTTAAATGAAGTAACAGTTGAGGGTGTACGGCGGATTTCTAATGAAGACTTAGCAGCTTCTGAAACTCTTGGCTGTCGTATAAAACTGATCGGAGTAATCCGAAGAAATTTTGAAAACAATCATGTATCCGTAGCAGTTCACCCGGCATTAATTCCAGTTGAGGAGACCATTGCTCGTACTGATGGAGTGCACAACGGCATATGCCTGAATGGATCGGTGGTGGGCACTGTTGTCCTGACCGGTCGTGGAGCAGGGCAGGACCCTACTGCTAGCTCAGTAATTTCTGATTTGGTCGATGTGGTCAAGGGTATGCAAGGCCTTTCATCGATGCCTAAATTATTACATGTATCCCCCGAAGAGTGTTCCATGGCAACACCCCAGGAAATTGCGGGTAGATTTTATTTACGTCTCTCGGTGGATGATCGTCCAGGGCAGTTGGCCAAAGTTGCAGATTGCCTTGCCGACCGTGGCATCAGTTTAGCCACGGTCTCTCAAACCCCCCATGAGAATAATCAGCCAGCAAGCCTGATATTAACGACCCATCAAACCAACGAGCATTCCATTGACCAAGCGTTGGGTCAATTGGAGCAACTACCTGGGGTTATGGATAAGCCCGTACTCTTTCGAATGTTTGATCCGAACGGAATATTTTAAGATGAATGTGGTGGTACAGAAATACGGAGGTACTTCGGTGGCGGATGTTGACCGTATTAAAAAAGTGGCTCGTCGAGTTAAGTTAGCGGTTGATTCTGGCTATGGGGTATTGGTTGTCGTTTCGGCACGGGCAGGAGTCACCAATCAACTTATAGAAAGAGCCAAGGCTATTCAGAAAAATCCATCTGAGCGTGAACTTGATATGCTTATGACCTGTGGAGAGCAGGAGACGATCGCTCTGCTTTGTATGGCATTACACACAATCAAGGTCCCTGCAATTTCGAGAACTGGATGGCAAGCGGGAATCCAGACCGAGGGTTTACACGCAAAATCGCGTATACGCGAAGTCACCGGCGGGGATTTGCGCAAGCAATTGCGTGCTGGAAATGTGGTGGTGGTTGCCGGCTTTCAGGGCGTGAATGACAAAGGAGATGTTACTACTTTTGGTCGGGGTGGTTCAGATCTCAGTGCGATCGCTTTGGCGGGTACTTTAAGGGCAAAGGGTTGTCAGATTTTTACAGATGTTGAGGGTGTATACACTGCAGATCCACGCATTGTTCCTGATGCGCGCAAAATCTCCGAAATTAGTTACGAAGAAATGCTCGAACTTGCAAGCAGTGGATCAAAAGTAATGCAGACACGAGCGGTGGAATTTGCCCAGAAACACAATATTCCATTTGAGGTACGATCAAGTTTCTCAAAAAAATCCGGAACCATGGTAAAAAAGAAAGTAAAATCGTTAGAGGATATGCTCGTAAGCGGCGTAGCCACAGACAAAAACCAAGTGCGTATTAGCGTGACCGAATTGCCCGACCGCCCAGGTGCTGCTGCTGCCGTATTTAAGGTGATGGCTGAAGCAGGAGTGGTCGTGGATATGATTATTCAAAATGTTGGCCGCCAAGGATTGGCCAATCTTTCCTTTACTGTTCCTTCAGAAGATGCGTTCCGGGCAGAAAAAGCACTTAAGGAACATTTTGCTGATGGCAACGGGGGTAAGCTCGGAAAGAGTACCAATATTGTTAAGGTATCTGTGGTTGGCGTAGGCATGCGTTCTCACTCTGGAGTTGCTGCCACTTTTTTTGATGCTCTTGCTAATGAAGGTATCAACATGTTGATGATCAGTACCTCGGAGATTAAGATTTCTGTAGCGGTTGAACCGAAAAGCGGGGATGAAGCAACTCGAGTGGCTCATCAAGCCTTTGGGTTGGGTAAGTAATTCAGTTTAGATCGAGCATGCGCTACCTCAGTACACGTGGAGGAGTCGAGCCGGTTAGCTTTAGTGAAGCAGTGGCCCAGGGACTGGCTCCCGATGGAGGGTTGTATTTGCCCGAAACTTTTCCGGACTTAGCAAGTGAATTGAATGATTGGGCAAGCTTGTCATATCCAGATTTATGTCATGCTTTCTTCAGGAAATTTGCGACCGATCTAGATGATGAAGATTTGCGAAAAGCAATCCATTCGGCTTACAAAAACTTTTCCGACCCAGGTATCGCTCCGCTTGTTCGCTTAAATGAAAGTTGGCAGGTCTTGGAACTGTTTCATGGTCCAACCCTTGCATTCAAGGACTTTGCTCTGCAACTGCTCGGGAACCTTTACGAGTTACAGATTAAAAGGACAGGAAAAAAACTTTGCGTGCTCGGTGCGACTTCTGGAGATACTGGTGCGGCTGCCATATCTGGTTTGTTAGGGAAATCTGGGGTAAAGGTTTTTATCCTGTATCCTGATGGCAAGGTTTCACCGTTACAAGAGCGTCAAATGACCTGTACTGGAGCGGAAAATGTATTTCCTTTGGCAATCGAGGGAACCTTTGATGATGCCCAACGAACAGTGAAAGAACTTTTTGGTGATCTTGCTTTTCGTGAATCGATTGGCTTGTCGGCCGTCAATTCAATCAATTTAGCCCGGATACTTGCTCAGTCGGTCTATTATTTATATGCCTGGTTGCGATTGGACCCTGCTATCCGAAACCAGACTACTTTTGTTGTTCCAACTGGAAACTTTGGTAATGTATTTGCCGGCTGGCTACTCACGCAAATGAATGTGCCTATAGGTGGATTTCGTGTGGCAACAAATAAGAATGATGTCTTACATCGCTTGTTTGATTCAGGGGAGTATGAATTAGGCTCAGTTTCACCAAGTTTGGCACCTTCTATGGATATTCAGGTGGCATCCAATTTTGAACGCCTGCTGTTTTATTTTTTAGAGGGTAATTCACAGCGGGTACGCGAGGTGATGAATTGTTTTCGCTTAGAGGGTAGATACGCTTTCGAAAACTTTTCCATTCCCGGATTTTCCAGCTCCTGTACAACGGATAAGGAGATTCCCGAAATTATTGGAAATGTTTGGAATGAATATCAGTACTTGGTTGATCCGCACACAGCATGTGCCTTTAAAGATCTGCCTAAGGATCAACCTTCGGTGGTTTTAGCCACGGCACATCCGGCGAAATTCCCACAGGTTTTTGAGGATGCTGGACTTAAAATCCCGATATCTCCTGTGCTTGAAGCATTGCTGGATCGAAAACCAGTCAAGCATCGGGTAGATGTTAATCCTTCAAGTGTACGCTCGTTTATCGAGAGTAAATTTTAAGATAAGGGTATTATAAAACTCTCCAGTCCTTTGGCCGGATATGAGAACACAGTGAGGAAGGATATCGTATTTTTAAGAGGGGGGGGCTTGGGTGATTTTATCCTTACTCTTCCATTATTAAAGGTTGCTTACCAGCAAGGCTTCTCGATTAGTCTGTACGCCAATGAAAATTACCTTTCTCTTTTAGGTAAGGAATGGAATTGGCTGCAGATAAAAGACCTCGATGAATTGTGCGGTAAAGCTCCCCCCATTTTAAAAGGGTCTCAAGTGGTTAGTTTTTGGAATGATTCGGATTGGAAAAAGGAAATGATAAATGCAGGTGCGTCCTTTACAACATCTCTCAACCCAAGACCGAGAGATGGGCAATTATTCATCCT
>NZ_CAXLML010000139.1:0-10151 GCF_964187505.1 Candidatus Chordibacter forsetii | reverse complement strand
CTCTCAGGGACTTGATCAAAAACTTACCGGGGTTGAACCAGCACGTGTGGTGCACGATTTACTGATTTAAAAAGTACGAAAAAAAAGAAATTCCTCTAACGATGCAACCGACCAAAATTGGATTCCTTCCCCTCTATTTAAAGTTGTACGATGAACTGTTTCCAGAAATGCGGGAGACCATGGAGAAGTTCTCCTCTGATATACAATCCGAACTACTGAGTAAGGGGATAGAAGTCATTCCCGCACCAATTTGCCGGACTGAAGAGGAATTCAAGGAAGCAGGAAAAACATTTACTGATTGCTCGGCGGTTGTGTGCTTGCACCTGGCATACTCACCCTCCTTGGAAAGCATAGATACACTGGTTTCCCTAAACAAGCCATTGATTATGCTGGATACGACCATGAACTCATCTTTTGGCAAAGATGCAACCGTGGATGATTTGATGAACAATCATGGAATACACGGAGTTCAGGATTTGTGCAGTCTGCTGAAAAGAAAGGGGGTACAGTATTTTGTGGAAGCCGGTCACTGGCAGGAATCCGATGTTCTCGACAGGGTGGCGAACCTATGCAAGGCAACAAACGCAGCCAATTCCATGAAGGGTGGAAAAGTAGGATTGATTGGAAAGTCTTTTCACGGAATGGGGGATTTTGCCATAACCCCGGAAGATTTGGAAAATTGGATCGGTACAAAAGTTGAACCATTTAAAACCGGGCAAATCCTTGAGCTACTCAATTCCTTGACCGAGGAAGAAATCAAAAAAGAGATAGAACATGACCTCTCTGCATTTGACCTGGGAAAATATGATGAGGATGCACACCGGAGAACGGTACGAATGAGCCTGGTCGTCCGGAAATGGGTGGAACAAAACGACCTGCTTGGGTTTTCGATGAACTTTGCTGATTTTGATCGGTCAAAGGGATTTGAATGTGTGCCCTTCATGGAGGCAAGCAAGGCCATGGCAAGCGGTACCGGATATGCCGGAGAAGGAGATGTATTGACCGCGGCTTTTTGCGGAGCTTTATTGCAAATCTTTCCTGCGAGTAGTTTTACGGAAATCTTTTGTCCGGATTGGAAAGGAAACACACTATTCCTCAGTCATATGGGTGAAATGAACCCCGCGATTTCGGATGGTAAGATGTTGATGACGGCGAAGGATTATATCTTCTCTGATATTGATTCGCCAATGATGGCATACGGCAGTTTCAGACCAGGGGTTGCAGTACTGGCCAACCTGGCCCAGACCGAGGAGGGTAAATTCACTCTAATCTTAAGCGAAATGGAAGTACTGGAAGGGAGGAGTGTGGAAAACTTAGAAGAAGCCATCCGAGGATGGATCCGTCCAAAAATTCCAGTCGATCGATTTCTTGAAAAATATAGTGAAATGGGCGGTACCCACCACCAAGTCCTGGTCTATGGTGATAGCTTACGCACCCTCACCGCTTTTGGTAAAATGATGAACTTCTCCATATCAATCATATGAACTTTGAAATAAAGCAGACGGACAAAGAATTTTATCAGGAGTACCTGCAGGATTTCCTCCCTGAAAATATCATCGATGTTCATACACATTGTTACGAAAAAGAAACAGTACATTCAGAAAAGGAACAAGATAGCAGACTGGCTGCCTGGCCGCTCTTGGTCGCGGATGAAAACCCCATAGAGGACCTTATGGAAACTTACCGCATGATGTTCCCGGGAAAGAAAGTAACTCCTTGTATCTTCCCCTGGATTGAACCGGAAAACAAAATTGTGGAACTAAACCGATATGTTTTGGACTGTGCGGAAAAACACAATATACCCGCATTACTCCTTGCCCTACCCCATTGGTCTGCCGAAGAACTCGAAGCCAGACTGATTGAACGGAAGTTCAACGGAATCAAGGTATACCTGAGCTTTGCTCCTTCCTACCTACCACGGGACGAAGTAAGGATTTATGATTTCCTACCACCTTCACAACTGGAGGTATTGGACAGGCTTGGGCTTGCTGTGATGTTGCACATTCCAAGATCCGGAAGATTAAAAGACCCGGTAAACCTTGGCCAAATCCTGGAAATTGAACAGAACTATCCAAACCTAAAACTCATACTTGCTCATGTTGGCCGAGCTTATTGCGAAGAAGATGTAGGCGATGCATTTGAGATTTTAAAAAAGACTGAGCGACTGACTTTCGACTTCTCGGCCAATACCAATGCCAAGGTATTTGAATGGGCAATCAATGCGGTTGGACCGCAACGTATGATTTTTGGCAGTGATCTACCAATCACCCGGATGAGAATGCGACGAATCACCAAGAATGGAAAGTACCTAAACCTTGTACCCAAAGGATTGTATGGAGATGTATCCGATGATCCAAGCATGCGCGAGATTGAGGGAGAAGAAGCGGACCGCCTGTCCTTCTTTATTTACGAAGAAATCAAATCGATCAGGGAAGCGGCGATTAATACCCGATTAAACAAAGGAGAAATCGAAGATCTCTTTTTTAATAATGCTCACCGCATGTTGGGCCTAAGTTAAAATTTAGTGGCAGTGCCAAAAAAATATCTGATTGGGATGGACTTGGGAACAAGTTCGATCAAGGCCGTGCTCTGTAAAAGTGATGGAAAAATAATCGCTAAAGAAAGTGCCGAAACAACCATAATTAAACCATCTACCTGTGAAGCAGAGATTGATCCCGAGCAGTACTTTTTAGAATTCACCGGATTGGTAAAATCCTTGGTTTCGCAAATAAATGACCCTAAAGAAATCAAAGCCATCTGTTTAAGCGGTGCCACCGGAAATACCATTTTGCTCGATCATGCAAACAAACCATTGGCTCGTGCAATCAGTTGGTTGGACACAAGAACACTGATTGAGGGCGAGGATCCATGGACCGACCTGGACAGGAAACAACTCTATCAAAAAAACGGATGGCCCTACTTCGGAACCTTTCCTCTGGCCCATTTGGGATGGTTAAAAAAGAACAAGCCAGAACTTTGGAAAGAAGCCAGGCGATTTGCGATGCTGCATGACTTCATCTTTGAAAAACTCTGTGGTCTGTGGATAATTGATCATTCCAAAGCAACCACCTTTTATTTGCAGGATCAGGTGCAAAGAAAGTGGAACCTAGAGCTTTTGAGCACTCTGGGAATTAAGAAAAGCCAACTCCCACAATTGTGCGAATCTGGCAAGGCATGTGGATCACTCACTCCCGAAATTTGTGAACTCACCGGTTTGCCTACTACAACAATGCCTGTAACCGGCAGTTTTGATCACCCCTCCGCTGCCCGGGGAACCGGAGTTTGGGAAGAAGGTGATCTGCTTATTTCAGCCGGTACTTCCTGGGTCGTATTCACACCTGTAGAAAACAGAGAAATTGCCCTGAAAGAAAATATGCTTATCGACCCTTTTCTTTCAACCAATGGATGCTGGGGTGCCATTTTTGCCCTTACCGCAGTGGGTGAGAAATTGCATAAATTATTGGCCAAAGCATTTCCCTCGAAAAGCAACGAAGCAATGTACGAACACTTCAATAGTCTGGCCATGGAAGCAGAACCGGGAGCAGGTGGTACCATTGTCAATTTGCTCGATCATACCGAGGAGGCAAACTGGAAGATCGCCCAATCCTGTACTCCTCAACAGTTATGCCGTGCATTGATGGAAGGGATTGTTTTCCAGATCGCCCAACGCGTGGAGCAAGTCAATCTACTTACCGGAAGATCTTCTGGGAAATTGATTTTTACGGGCGGACCGACAAAGAGTGCAATCTGGACTTCGATCCTCGCAGATGTGCTTAACCGACCAGTAAGCATACCTAAAGATGGAGAATATGCCGGAGCTATGGGAGCAGTGATTCTTGGAGGAATGGGTTGTGGGATCTATTCAGATGAACGGGACGGTTTCAATCAGTTAAAACACCCATTCACAACTACCCAACCCGATCCCGCCTGCAGCGATGCATACATAGAAATCCAGCGACATTTTCATGAGGAAACCGCAATGGTATCCCAGTAATTTCAAAACAAATATTCAAAACCTTAAATGACAACCAACAAACCTATAAAAACCCTTCCAAAATCTCCATTCTTTGAAACCAGTGTAAAGAATTACATCTTTGGAGACGCAGTATTGGACTATGCAAAAGCGGTTGATGAGGCCGCCATACGCCATGATGTGGATGCGATCTTCATCGCCCCCTACACTGAGATTCGCAGAATTGCCGAGAATACAAGTCGTATTCTTGTCTTTGCCCCTTACATGGATACTTTGCGACCCGGTCGGGGAATGGCAGATGTATTGCCCGAAGCCATACTCGATGCTGGTGCAAAGGGAGTATTACTTAACCATTGTGAACGTCCCATGACTCTTCCCCAGATCAAAGAAACAATCGACCGGGCAAATGAAATCGGTTTGATCACTTTTGCCTGTGCCGACTCTATTGCTGAAACCAAGGCGATTGCCCAATTCGAGCCGGACATTATCAACCCGGAACCCAGTGAACTGATTGGTACAGATCAGGCAAGTGACATGTCCTATGTGATCGAAACTTTGCAGGTGGTTAAGCAAATTAATCCGAACATTTTGGTCGAACAGGCAGCAGGTATAACCACGGGTGAGCAAATTTACGACTTCATCATGGCGGGAAATGATGCCGCTGGTTCGGCCTCGGGTATTCTTAAGTCCAAGGACCCAATGAAACTGCTCGATGAAATGGTCTTCAATGTCAGTCGGGCCAAAAAAAATCTTCTATCCAAAACCAACTAAAACGTTAACCATGAAAATTGTCCGAGAAACTCTCGACCTCACATCCACTGGCCAGCGGCCCACCTTTCACACGATCACCGATGAGGTGAAGAAAATTGTTCATCAATCAGGTATCCAACTGGGATCGTGTCTGGTTTATTCACGACACACCACCTGCGCTGTAATGATAGACGAAGACTCCTTTGACAAGGCATACACCGGGCTGACTTACTTGCAGCAGGACCTTGCGGATGTTTTTGAGAACATCATTCCTACCTGCAGAAAAGAAGGTCAGTATATGCACCCCGGTCCGGAACTTACCGTATTTGCAGCCAAGCACGGGGAGGACAAACCGGGAACATTAAATACCGATGCCCATTTACGATCATCCATCATGGGCAGAAGTGAAACCATACCCATTTTCGAGGGAAATCTGGAACTCGGAGAGTTTGGGCATGTCTACTTTGTGGACTTTGACCACACCCGTTCGCGCAACCGTCAGGTCATCATACAGGTATCCGGAGAATAAACCTTTAGAAAAATATTTAACATTCAAACTATGAAAATTGTCACCGAAAAAATCGACCTTCAATCAAAAGGATTAAACCCGACCTTTCACGATGTTACCGAACAGGTAAAAGAGATCGTCAAGAACACAGGCGTACAACACGGCAATATCGTCGTATACTCGCACCATACTACCTGCTCGGTAATGACGCAGGAGTGCTCGCACGATAAAACCTACTTCGGATTGGAATTCCTCCAACAGGATCTGTGCAATGTCATGGAAAAACTCATACCCACTTGCAGGCATGAGGGACAGTATATGCATCCGGGTAAGGAACACATTGATTTTGCCATGAGTTTGGGCACGGAAGAGGGAGAATGGACCAGCCTTAACACCGAGGCACATCTTCGTTCGACCTTCTTTGGTCGTTCGGAAACGATTTTACTGGTGGATGGCGAGCTCCAACTTGGGGAGTTCGGATATATTTACTTCATCGACTGGGATCAGGTACGAGCTCGCAAACGGGTCTGTCAGGTTCAAGTATTGGGAGAATAACCAAGTGACAAAATCGCCCTGGGAAGCCGCCCGGGATTCGTTCAAGATCGAATCCTCCGCTCTGGCCAATGCATTGAGTTCAATTGAGCAAAAATCATTCGAAAAGGCAGTAAAACTTCTTGCCGGTGCGGAACGCATTGGTGCAAGCGGATGTGGTCATTCTGGCATTGCCTGTATGCACTTCGCACATTTGATGTGCTGCATCGAACTTTCAGGCAGATTTATTTCTCCAGCCGAAGCAGTTCATGGAGCAAGTGGCTTCCTCAAGGAGGGAGATGTCATAGTGCTTGCCTCCCGGGGGGGGCAAACCAGTGAACTGCTTCCCATCATGGAAATATGCAAAGCTAAGAAAGTCCATATCATCGCCAT
Organism: Candidatus Chordibacter forsetii; assembly: GCF_964187505.1. Classification (NCBI taxonomy): domain Bacteria; kingdom Pseudomonadati; phylum Verrucomicrobiota; class Opitutia; order Opitutales; family Candidatus Seribacteraceae; genus Candidatus Chordibacter; species Candidatus Chordibacter forsetii. Next base: position 3,996 of record NZ_CAXLML010000139.1, on the reverse strand, counting down.
TACCGAAAATATGGAATCCTCCTTGGCCAGAGGTTCTCAGGTGGTTTTAAAAATGCGAGTCGATCGAGAGGCTGACAAATTCGACAGCCAGGGAACCACAAGTTTCGTGGTACTATCTGCAATTTTTGATGCCTTACAAGCAGCCCTAATTGAAGAGACGGATTTCCGAAATGAACAATTTGCTAAAATCCATCCGGCCGGAGCGGTGGGAAAAAAATTAAATTCATAAAAGTATGAGCATCTGGGACGCAGTTATCTTCTTTAGCTATTTCATTGGGGTAGTCCTCTTTGCGGTAATAATTTCCGCACGAAGTAAGACTAAATCTTCATCCGACTACTTTCTGGCGTCCAAAAAATTGCCCTGGTATGCGATCGGTGCATCATTTATCGCATCCAATATCTCCACCGAACATTTCATTGGTACAATTGGAATTGGTTTTCTCTATGGGATGGCGGTGGCAAATTGGGAATGGGGAAATGCATTCACCTTTACCGCCCTTATCTGGATCTTTTTGCCTTTTTATATGCGTGGAAATGTATCCACCATGCCGGAATTCCTCGAAAAAAGGTTCAACAAGACATGCAGGTATGCATACGCAATCGTGATGATCATCGGACTAGTCATTGCCATGCTCGGTGGTGTGCTCTTTGCGGGTGCCAAGGCAATGAATGTATTCTTCCCCCAGATTGATATTTGGATGGGCATTCTTATTCTAGCCATAGCCGCTGGCACCTACACGATTTACGGAGGTCTGTTAGCAGCCGTGTGGGCTGATGTTTTACAATTTCTCCTACTCATGATTGGGGGAATCATTGTTAGTATCTTCGGGATTCATTATGCCGGAGGACTGGATAATTTGATGGAGAGCATGCCTGAGAAATTCATCATGTTCTATTCATCAGAGCATGAAACTATACCATGGAGCGGTGTATTATCGGGACTAGTGGCTGTAGGACTGTGGTATAATTGTGCCAATCAATTTATGGTGCAAAGATGCTTAGGAGCCCGCTCCGAATGGGATGCAAGGATGGGAGTCATCATGGCTGGATTCAGTAAGGCGATTCTTCCATTCATAGTAGTCATCCCAGGGATCGTTGCCTTTTATTTGTTCCAGTCCCGAATTAGTGATGGCGACCAGGCATGGCCATACATGGTACAACAATTTCTACCCACCGGACTGATTGGCCTGGTCTTGGCCGGTCTGGCAAGTGCGGTAATGTCCACCCTAAGTGCAATCACCAATTCCTCATCCACCATCTTTACCCTGGATTTGTACAGAGAATTAATCCGCCCAAAAGCAACTGATGAGGAGTTGCACAAAGTCGGTCGGATAAGCGCCCTGGTTATCATTGTTATTGGTATCACCATTGCCCTGATTATTTCTGCTTTTCCAGGGGTTACCATATTTGTACTCATACAAACTGTTTTCTTCTATGTCGCTCCCCCCATTGCCGCCTGTTTCCTACTTGGAATTATGTGGAAGAAAATCACCCCTATGGCGGCAACCATTACCTTACTTATGGGATATGTGGTGTTTTTACCGCTGACCAAATTTGGGCTGTTTCCCAATCTGCCAATTTTGCAACCGTACGACACCTTTACACATCATACCTTTTTAATTTTTGTGATGTCCTGTATCACCCTTGTTGTCGTTTCTTTTTTCACTAAGCCCAAGTCTGAAGAAGAACTTGAAGGAGTAATCTGGACTAAGAGTGCTCTGAGTGTGGGCGAAGATGCAACTGGACAATATGGTGGATGGAAAAGCATTAAACTGTGGTGGTTCCTAATGGTGGCGACCATTGCTGGACTTTATCTTTGGATGAACTCGAAAAGCAATGCATCCACATGGTACGAAGCCGAAGATTTAGAATTTTCTGCTACTCCGGACTGTGAAATCAAGATTCAAACGCGTAAAGAAATTGCACCCGAGGAAAAATTCAATCTTTGGACAGGTACTGGGCAGGTATTGATCCAACCCAAAGATAATGGACAGGAGATGACCTTCACCATTCCGGTCAATGAACCTGGAAACTACAGGATTGATGCACTGGTCACAATTGCCCCTGGATACGGTAGTTTTAGTACAACTGTAGATCAAAAAAAGGCCGATATATCTTATCCTGAGATCACTCTCACTGAAGAGAGAGACTATCTATCCAAACCCAAGACGAGCATGATTTTTGATGCACAAAAAGTTTACAAGGACAGAGAGAATAACGGGATCGAAAATAATATCGCTGGTTCGTACACTGTACAGCGGATCACTTTGGGTACTTTTGAAACAGAAACTGATCATTTTAAAGTTTCGCTCACTTCTGGGGATTACACACCTGAACATTCTCTTCTCGGAATTGATCAATTTATCGTCACCAAAAAATAATAATCTTCAACAAGTTTTAACTCTAAATACTGAAAGAAAATTAACATGAAAAACGAAAAAGATGGCACACTAGAAGTGGAAGGCTCAAAGAAAATGACTAGTCTATCCAGGCGAGGGTTCATTCAAGGGATTGGTGGTGCAGGTGCCTTGCTTGGATTAGCTGGCAAGTCAATGGGTGCAGAAGCACCCCGCGATGCCGATGGAAACATTATCCCAGGTTTTGAAAAAATAAAGGAAGACCCAAACGCTTCAAAAGGCTGGAAAGATCTACCTAACCGTAAAGTAAAGGTGGGCATTGCAGGGTATGGGCTTTGCCGGTTCGGTGGTGCATTCTTTTATCAGAATCATCCCAATGTGGAAGTGGTGGCTGCGACCGATCTTGATCCAGGCAGATGTGCCGGTCTCGCCCGGGCAGTGGGAGCCAAGAAGACTTATCCATCCTGTGAGGAAATGATTCAGAAGGATAAAGAGATCGAAGCGGTTTATATCGCCACGGATGCCCCCACCCATGCAAAGCTCGCGGTCATGGGATTAAACCATGGAAAACATGTATGCTCTGCGGTACCTGCGGTTTTTGGGTTTCAGGCAGAAGAAGAAGCCGAGGAACTCTTTGAGGCGGTCAAGAAGAGTGGTTTGAAATATGCCATGAATGAGACCTCCACTTTCCATGCCGACCTCTGGGATAAGCGAACTCAGTACCAGGCAGGTGCACTCGGAAAAATTATTTATTCCGAAGGAGAATATTATCATGATTTTGGACCCAACGGACTCCCTGGTTACAACCCTAAAAATGGTAAGATTGATGTGAATGGTTGGCGTCGTGGGCTTCCCCCCATGTGGTATCCGACCCACTCCAATGCCTATTATGTATCCATCACTGGTGGACGGTTTACTGAAGTATCATGCCTGGGCACGCCCGGGTTGTACAATGAGCACAAGGAAAACCAATGGAAGAATCCATTTGGTACTGAGGTCGGTATGTTCAAAACAAGCGAGGGCGGTATCTCTCGCATGGCGGTGAGTTGGGACATGAAAAATGCCCACGGTGAAAAGGGACGGGTCTACGGGCAAAAACCCCACAACCCAAGTATCAACGGCGCACGCCCTGCCCTCCCTCCCGGAGTTGGAGCTGGCGGGCACGGAGGATCGCATGGACAATTAACCAATGACTTCATTACCTCCATCCTGCTCGACCGAGAACCAACCGTAAATATTGGGGATGCACTGAATATGACCATGGCAGGTGTGATTGCTCATAAGTCCGCGCTGAAGGATGGGGAGTGGATGAAGATCCCACAGTACGACCTTTCATAGCAAACAGGTTGGGCAGCTTACAAAGTTGCTCATCTTATCGTTTCGAATTGAATAAGCCTTTCCATGATCCACTTCTTTTCGAAATAGCAATGCTTCGTTTTATTTTTTTATTTGGTATGGTTGGTTCGTTCGCGTGCCCGCTTTTTGCATCTAAATCAAATGGAAATGAGCCTACCGAGAAAGCCTTGTACAAAGCGAGTGGATGTATTGCCTGCCATCGTATGACCCTGGATCACATTGGTCCTTCCATGCTGGCCGTTTCTCAAAAATACGCCAATGACCCGAACGGTGCATCAATGGT
>NZ_CAXLML010000138.1:0-7985 GCF_964187505.1 Candidatus Chordibacter forsetii | reverse complement strand
TTATGGACCTTGAGACTTATGAGGACACCATTCTATCCGAGGATATGATTGGAGAGGATGAAATCTTTTTGGTAGAGGGTAACAACTACGATATTTTATTGGTCGATGATAAGGCGGTACGCTTAGACCTTCCCGCATCCGTGGAAGCCACAGTGATTGAAGCCGCAGACGCGATCCGTGGAGATACCGCTGGAAATGTCCAGAAACCAGTAACAATTTCTTCCGGTATTACCGTACAGGTACCCCTCTTTATTAAGAAGGACGATGTCATCAAAATTAGCACGGAAGACCGATCCTACCAAGGACGGGTATAGGGTTTACATTTAAACCCTGTAAAAAGGGTACAAAAAAAGCCTCCCTAATCCGGGAGGCTTTTTTGTTTTCGAATATAAAATTCGTGAAACTCCTTACGCAACGCGCTCAACCACAAGAGGTGCGGGATTTGGACGTTTGGGAGCCAAGCGGTAAGCAGCTTTGAAATAATCCATGGCTTCTTTGAGGCGTTTTTCATCGTTGTAATGAATCATCATCAAAGGTTCGCCCTGTTTCATTTGAGTACCGACTTTTCTCAACTCGGCAACTCCAACTGCAGGATCAAATTTGTCTCCTCCTCCATAAGCAAGGATTTGTACGCCACGGGCCAATTGTCCGGCATCGATAGTGTGAACATATCCACGCTTAGGTGCTGGCATCTTTTTGACATGTTTGGCTTGGGGGAGTTTTTCGGGATCGTCAATCACCTTGGTGTCTCCACCCTGGGCAGCTACGATATCCTTGAGTTTTTCCAAAGCGGATCCGTCTTCCAAATGTTTACGGACGGTTTGCTTGGCAGAGAGTGTGGAACCAGCTACTCCGGCAAGGCGGACAATTTCCATACCCAGTTTCATGACCAATTCCTGTAAATCTTCTGGACCTTCACCCTTGAGCAATTCGATCGCTTCTTTGAGTTCAAGAGAGGCACCGAGGCAATTTCCGAGAGGTTGATTATTATCGGTAACCAAGGCTACACAACGACGCTTCATAATACGTCCCACACGGGTAATAGAACGGGCGAGTTGTTTCGCATCTTCGGCATCGCGAATAAAAGAACCCTTACCCCACTTGATATCCACAACCACACCTTCGGCTCCAGATGCAAACTTGCGGCTTAACATACCAGCAGTAATGAAGGGTATGGATGGGATGGCACCAATCTTTTGGCGCAAATCGTAAAGAATATTTTCGACTGGAGAAATTTCGTCATTCCGATCGGCAAAGGCACAACCAATTTTACGAACTTGGGCATGGAAATCTTCCAAGCCTAAATTAGTTTTGATTTTTGGGATAGCTTTGAGCTTTTCACAATTGGAAGTAAGAAACTCTTCGTCGTATCCATTCATCAGAGGCATGGCAACTCCAGCAACTGCAGCCAAAGGCCCAAGTACTAAAGTTGTTTTGTCTCCGACACCAGCAGTGGAATACTTTTCGATTTTAGGGCGGGAAACATCCATCATCTCGATCACTTCCCCGGAGAGCATCATCTCCTCGGCTAAGAAAGAAATTTCCTGAGCAGACATACCCTTGAAAAAATTAGTCATGATCCAAGCAGACTGTTGGAACTCGGGCATTTCCTCGTCGAGAATGGCATCGACAATTACGCGTACTTCTTCGTCGGTGTATTCTCCACCATCGCGTTTCTTCTCGATGAGGTAGGAAAAGGAGGGGGCTTCTTTTTTGGCCTTTGGCATAACTTACTCGGGGGTTGAGTTGTGGATACAGAAAATATCGTGCAAAGCACATTTGTTATTAGATAATCTAATTTTTGTCGAGTCTTTTCGGTGATGCAGTCTTGACGAGATCGCCCATCCATGCTTACACGCATACCCCATGTCTATTTCCTTTGATCTAATAAACAGTCTGGATAATTTCGTAACCAAGGCAGCTCAGTCGGTTGATGAGTTTGGCCAGGAGTTTGATCCGCAGACCCGATCTGCTGATGAACGCTTTGGAGATTTCCAGGCAAATGGAGTGCTCCCTTTTGCCAAGAAGATGGGAAAGAACCCCCGTGAACTCGCCCAGAAATTAATCGATGCCCTACCCGCCTCTGAAGATTGGTCAGTCAAGATTGCCGGGCCGGGCTTTATCAACTTCACTCTATCTCCTGAATATTTACTTAAATGGATTTGTACCCACGGATCCACCGATAACCTAAAGGCATCGGCAAAAGATAAGGAGAACTCCAAGGTGGTGATTGATTATTCATCCCCCAATACTGCTAAGCAAATGCATGTGGGGCATATTCGCTCGACCATTATTGGAGAATCTCTTGCCCGCATTCTCGCCTTTCAGGGAAATGAAATCCTGCGCGATAATCACTTGGGAGATTGGGGCACTCAGTTTGGCATTCTTCTTTTTGCCATCAAGGAGCAGGGAATTTCTTTGGACGATTTAGGAGACGATCCGATCGCCAGGTTGGAAGATTTGTACAGGCAGGGAAATGCCAGAATTAAGGAGGATGAAAATGCATTGGTTGGTGCCCGGCAGGAATTGGTAAAACTCCAGGACGGGGACGAAGAAAATTTAAAACTTTGGGAGAAAATTCGGGACATTAGTATGTCCTCTTTCCTCAAGATCTATGATCTGCTCGATGTTCACTTTGATCATTCCCTGGGAGAAAGTTTTTACCGGGATAAAGTGGATGGAATCTATGAGGAACTTGGCAAACACAAGATTTGCCAGGAAGACGACGGGGCCTTGGTTGTATTTCATCCAGAGCACAAGCGTTTTGCCAAGCAGCCTTTTATTATTCGAAAATCTGACGGAGCCAGCAATTATGCGACCACAGATTTGGCAACCCTGGGCTATCGAGAGAAAGAATGGCAGGCTGAACAAATTATTTATGTAACCGACGGTCGCCAACGGGACCATTTTGAACAATTATTCCTAACCGCAAAGAAATGGTTTATTGCTGAAGAAAGAAAACTTCCAACCCTTGCGCATGTCTGGTTCGGAACGATTCTGGGAGACGACAACAAGGCGATTAAGACAAGGGATGGACAGCCGGTTAAACTAATTGATTTACTGGAGGAAGCCATCCGTAGGGCTGCAGATATGGTTAGGCAAAAAAATGCAAACCTTTCAGATGAGGAGGTACAAAGACGGGCAAAAGTGATTGGACTGGGAGCGGTAAAATATGCCGATCTTTCTCAGGACCGCACATTGGATTATGTATTTTCATGGGACAAAATGTTAGCCATGCAAGGAAACACCGCACCCTATTTGCAATATGCGGTTGCCCGGATTTCGAGCATCTTTCGAAAAATGGAACGCTCTTCGGATGGTCCATTTAATGAAGCACGACCACCCCAGTCCGATGCAGAAAGAAAATTATCGCGCAAACTTCTCTTTTTCCCGATCGCTCTAAAACAGGCAACTCGAGAATTAAAACCCCATTTCCTTTGTACTTACCTCTATGAATTGGCTACCGACTTTAGCTCCTTTTATAATTTGGAAAAGGTAATGGTGGACGATCCAGAGGTGCGCGATCTAAGGTTGCTCCTTTGTTCATCCACCCAATCGGTTCTGCAAACAGGACTCAGTTTATTGGGTATCGAGACTTTGGAAGAAATGTGAGTTCTTTGGTCTATTCGTTCGAGGAAACCGGTATATTTAGCCGATAGAAACTCTTTTCCGCACCCTCTTTTAAAGATAGTATACCACTAATTTTTTTGGGCATTTGAGGACCCCAAGGAGATTTTTTTAAGATCCATTCAATACGTTCGTCCTTTTTTCGAACGGTGGGAGATTGATTGGATAAAATCACTCGGTTTTCGGCAAAAAAATCTAATTCCCCGTTCTTATCGGACAAAAATGTGGGGAATTGTAATTTTAAAAACTTTCCGATCAGACGGGCATCAAAATTCCAACCCTTTGGAATTTCTTTGGGCTGAGTTGCCCAGAAATTTTTGAATTGGGTAGCCCAGTAAGGGTCCGGCTCAAATTTGGAGACAACTGGAAGTTTTAAGGAAAGTTGAGTGTGAGCGGGCATACAGGTGTGAGAACAAGCCATCCATGAACAAAGACCCTTGATCTCGAATTCCTGACCGGAAGCAAGAGGAGGGATGGAAAGAGGGATGAGAAAAAGGGTTTCACCGGTGTGTCCATTGGCCCTGATATCAAACATCGAAACCCGTTGAGGGGGTGGAAAAATGATTTTTCCCGCAGAAAATCCAGCAGGTAATTCCCATTCAATGCTTGGAGCAATGCCAACATCCCCGGGATGTTCCCAATAAGTATGCCAACCATCCTCTCTCACAATGCGCAGACCAATCCATATTTCCCTTGATTCCCCAGAAGGAATTCCGTTACCGGGATAGACCAGGTTGAAAGTCAGGGGGAACTGGGATACGGAAACTCCCTCCTTCCCGCCAAGCGATGCTGCACTTATGCAGCAGAGCAAAGAAATTAACTGAAGGATTTTCCGCACCCGCAGGTGGATTGAGCATTGGGGTTACGAATTTCAAAGCCCTTGCCCGTTAATCCATCGTCAAAGTGAACCTCACAGTCTTTTAAATAATCAACACTATCGCCAGCTACGGCATAGCGGACACCCTTGGAATCAGCCACTTGGTCGGCATCTTTTGGAAAATCTACCGACATCCCGTACTCGAACCCCGAACATCCGCCCGGTTCTATAAAGATACGAAGCAACATGCCTTCTTCCTTCTCTTGAAGCATTTTACTTACCTGTTTGGCTGCAGATTCCGTTAAATTGATCATGATTAAAACAATGTCTAATCCTTAGGCTAAGTCAAATTCCACATAATTGCAGCTACTTTTGTGCCATTAAGGTGAAAAAATAACAAATGTGAAAAGGTTGAACTTGATGAATTTGGCATACGCGGTACGATTGAGGAATTATTTAGCTGAATAACCATTAAATGAAGCACATTTTTAACGAGGTACACTACGAATTGACCCGCAAAATTGCCGAGGGCGGTATGGGCATGGTTTATGAGGCAACTCAACGGGGAATTGGGGGCTTTCGCAAGACCGTAGCTATAAAATTAATCCGCGAGGAGTACTCTGCTATTGAGGAATTTCGAAATAATTTTATTGGCGAAGCCAAACTCGTGGCCGACTTGATCCACACCAATATTGTACAGACCTACCACTTGGGAAAAGTCGGTGAGCAATACTTTATGACCATGGAGTATGTCTCGGGTTGGAACCTCGAAGAGTTTCTCGACCGCCATGTCGAAACCGATCAATACATTCCTTCAGATCTGGCCGTTTTTATTGTTTCAAGACTGTGTCGTGGATTGGCCTATGCGCATCGTAAAAGAGATCGAGAAGATAGACCGTTGGGAATCGTGCACCGGGATGTAAATCCGAAAAATATCATGATCGCTCAGGAAGGGGATGTAAAACTGACCGACTTCGGAATCGCAAAAGCACTCGACCTGATGTACAATAAAGAAGGCGAAGTTATTGCAGGAAAAGATGAATATCTTTCCCCGGAACAAGCCCGTTGTGAAGTCACTGACCTCCGGGCAGATCTTTTCGGATGTGGCATTGTTATGGCTGAATTGATGCTTGGATATAATATTTTCGAGGATGCTGACCCCGAAAAAACCATCCGAAATATTTTGGAAATGGATATACCCAATTTCTCAGAAATTCGAGAGGATGTAGACGAGCGTTTAAACACAATTCTTCATCTTGCCCTGCAAAGACCCCGGGACAAGAGATACCAAACGGCAGATCAAATGCTCTCCGAATTAGAAAATTTTATTTACGGCGAAGGATACGGTCCAACCAATGAAAAATTGGCCGCTTACACCAACGATTTATTTAGCCGAGATGGAGAAAAAGCAGCTTTGAGGTGGCACCATAAACAAACGCCACCAATCATTGCATAATTCACCCTTACCACTTTCCTAAACATGGCCCTTCAATCGCAAGGACTCAGGCAAGTACAGAAGCAAACCCAGAGCCTGGTTTTGGCTCCCCAGCTTCGTCAATCCCTCAAAATCTTACAAGTGCCCGCACTTGAATTGCGTTCTGCTATTCTCGAAGAATTGCAAACCAATCCATTGCTCGAAGAAGTCGGTTCAAACGATGAAAGTTTGGATAGCGATAATTTGGAAGCCTCGCCCGATGAAACCACTGAAGATCAAGTGGATGAATTTGAGAATTCAACCGATAAAGAAAAGGAGGAAAAAGACGGAGAAGAAGGAGAGGATGACTGGGAGGAATCTGCAGATGACCTAACAGACCTTGATTTTACCGACGAGTTTTCCGTGCTTCAAGAAATGCAGGAGGATTTGCGCGAGCATTATGAAAGAGAGTATGAAGGGGAAGCTCAGCTAGGTAATTCCGAAGCCGAAGATAAGCGAAAGTTCTTTTTTGACTCCCTTGTTGCTGAAACCTCCTTACAGGAACATTTACTTGGCCAATTAAAAATGGCTGATACCACAGATGGGCAGGTAAAAGCCTGTGAATACCTGATCGGATCGCTCGATGAAAAGGGCTTTTTATCAATTCCTTTGTCCGAAATTGGATTAATTTCTGAACTTCCGCTCAAAGATTTACAGGATGGCCTGAGAATTTTGCAAAGTTTCGAACCCGTTGGCATTGCATCGGTTGACCTGCAGGATTGTTTACTCAAACAAATGGATGCAAGGGGTTGGGAATCGAGCTTGGCATACCGGATTGTTTCCGAACAGTTTACTTTATTGGTTCGTCGAAGGGTACCAGAATTATCTCGTAAACTTTCCCACCCTACCCATGCGATCCATGAAGCTCTTCAACAAATTGCCGAATTGGACCCAGCCCCGGGAAAAAGATTTTCTGAAGATTCCAACCAATCTGTAGCCGCGGATGCCGAGGTAGAAAAGGTGGGAAAAGAATGGGTCATTCATTTAAATAATGATTATGTCCCCCGTTTGCGCCTGAATAAAACCTACAAGGAATTAATCACTAAGGGAACTTTGTCTCCCAAGGAAAAAGAGTATGTAAGGAACCAAATGCGGGCAGGTAAATTCCTAATCAATTCAATCGAGCAGCGACAAAATACCATCGAGCGGATTACCAAGAAAATACTGGAAAAACAGGAAGACTTTTTTCTGCACGGCTCCTCCAAACTTCATCCCATGACAATGGCTCAAGTAGCGGAGGAAATTGATGTTCACGAAACCACCGTTTCGCGTGCAACCGCCAATAAATATTTGAGAACTTCGCACGGGCTTTTTCCTTTCAAATATTTTTTCACCCCAGGGTATTCAGGCAAGGACGGAGACGCCGTATCTAACACCAGTGTTAAAGAAATTATTGGTTCTATAATTGAGCAGGAAGACCCAAAGAAACCCCTGAGTGATCGGGCAATCGTTGATAAACTTGCAGAAAAAGACATCAAGCTTGCCCGACGTACCGTGGCCAAGTATCGGGAGGAATTAGGCATCTCACCGACTAACCTCAGGCGACAGTACTAAGCTGGTAATCCCACCCATGCCCGACCAGGAATCTACGATTAAAATGCCAAACTTCCAACTACCCTTAGTAGTAGATGTCTCATCCTCTCCTTTGCAGGTAGGTATTCCACAGCCCAACGGATGGCTTCGTATAGAGACGGACCCAGAACAAGCAATGGAGGGACTTTTCCGTGCCACCCAAAATCTTTTTCAAGATCAGCCTGATGATTTAAATGCAATAGATGCAGTCTATTATTGCTGTGGACCAGGCTCGACCCTGAGCCTTCGTTTGGCAGCCGCTTTTGTAAAAACCCTCCTCTGGGAAGCAAAGGGAAGAATTTCCCTTTTTCAATACAATGCACTGGACTTGGCAGCCTGCATGACCAAAGAGTCCATCAACTCGATACAAGCCCCTTTTCGCATGGGTAAAAGATTTGTGCGTACTGGTAAAGTTCGTGCAATTGGACAAAAAAATGTCCTGCTGGAAGAGGACGCATTGGAAAAATATCCTCAATCCCTTCATTTACTAGGCCC
>NZ_CAXLML010000137.1:0-3794 GCF_964187505.1 Candidatus Chordibacter forsetii | reverse complement strand
AATTATACAATTCCTACCCTACCCCGGAAATTATGGATTTATTCCGGAAACCCTGGCGGGAGACGGAGACCCCATCGATGTGATCGATCTGGATGAAGCCGCCCCGAGGGGGGAATGCCGTCAGGTTCGAATTCTTGGCTCGATGGATTTTCTCGACGGCGGAGACGAAGACCTCAAGGTGATCGGCATCGACCCCGAGGGAATATTTGGCGAGGTCCAATCGATCGATCAACTTGCATTAAAAAAGCCTGCAGTTCTGGAAATTCTTAAAACCTGGTTTTGCAATTATAAGAAATCAGGCAAGATGGTCTTTCGTAGGTTCATCGATCGTGAAGAGACGGAAGCAATCCTTTAAAAAGCCCAAGTTAGGTGGCAGGCAACATCTCGTAAGGAACCAAAAAAATGATCAACATCTTCCTTTTTGCGAACCCCGCACTCATTATAATTTGTCTATTTGCTTCGGAGCTCTTTGCCAGAGGGCCCAGTTCAGACGGGCAACTTTTTTAAAAGCAAACTCCTTCCACAATCTTTCCGGTTCCATCATCCCTGAAAAATTTCATGCCCAGCAGGCACCTTGAAAATTAAAGGAAGCCAAGGAAAGAGAGATCGATCTGGTGATGATTCGAGACTCCATCACCCATACCTGAAAAAGACAAAAAATATACCAACCCACTTTTGGCCGTTTCAATCTCCTCAACCTTGGTTTTGCCGGGAACCGTACCCAAAATGTATTGTGGCGGATCCAGGATGGAGCCCTCGATGGCTTATCGCCGGAAAGTGGTCACTCTGATGATTGGGACCAATCATTGCCACGACCCTAGAAACTATATCCGGCCAGACAAAGCCGAGGATGTACTGATCGGGATCAGGGAAGTAGTGCAGGAAATCAGAAACCGACTACCAAAATTCCAAGCTACTTCTCTTTTCCGTCTTTCCTCGGGCACCCGAAAGCACCAATGACCGGGTACAAACGATCAATCAAAGGTTACCCAAATTGGCCGATGGGAAAAATATTCACCACTTTGATATTAGCCCAACCCTCATCGATAACCAAGGTGAACTGAAGCAGGAACTCTACAACCGGGATAAACTAAACCTATCGCCCAAAGGCTACCAGGCATGGGCGAATGCCCTGCTTCCAATTCTCTCCAAGTTTGGGTTCGAAGATTGAATAACTTCAAGTATGTCTACAACGATGGTGAAAGTTCGATCCATCTGATTCAGGAAGCACGAAATAAATTAAAGCCTACTCCTCACGGAATCCACCATTGAGACCGTCATCTCAAACATCATCTTCTCTCCGGCCTCTACCTCATAAGGTATGGTAATTTTAGCATCCGGCTTGATTTCTTTCATGAAAATAAGTTCTCCCTTGTCCAGAAAATGAACAAAATTGAGAGGTTTATTTGCACTTTGGGCACGCAAACCAAGCCATGCTCTGTGTCCATCCTTCTCAATAAGTACGGATACCTCGGAATCGCGGAGATCGGCTTCAATTAGCTTGTACCCCGAAGACGTCTCCCCTTCCTTCAGCCAAAAATCACCATGCAGTGTAGACAAGGCAACATGAGCCTGGCCTCTTACGCGAAAACATCCGGTCACCTCCAATTCATTGGCCCATTCCGGCTGGCCAGCACCATTTATTTCAAGTTTCTGCTCATCAAATAAACCAAAGATTCTAGCCTGTAATTCGGCTTCGTTGGGATCATACATTCCAATCAATGCATAGCCCTCAACCAAAAGACCATTCCTCGACTCAGTAACTTTTATCTTTAAGCGGAAACCTTCCTTTAATCCACTCCCTGAATTTTCAACTTGCACCATCGCTTCCTGCCCCAGCGGGAATGTAAGTCGAGGGCAAGTCAGGGTATCCGCTGAAGCAACTTCCCAAACTCTCGATTTTATTGTTATTTGTTTTTCTATGTTTGGATCAGCGAAAGCTACGGTGAGCCCCAAAATGGCAATCCATCTAAATACAAGTCTCAATGAAATAAATTATTTAAAGATGAACTGGAGCGGGTTCATTATTCCTCGTCGTCGTCTTCATCCCATTCCTCCCACTCCTCCGGCCAGTAGAAGACAACTGCATGATCATCTATGCGAATCTCAAAGCCTCCTATCTCAGCTACATAATGCAGGAAATCATAAGCTGGAATGTTGTGAAGTTGGAGGGTAATGACATCCTCTTCTTCTCCTAATAGATTGATAATGTTTATGGGCTCAGAACTAGAAGCACGGGCAAACCTCATCACAGTTTCAAAATTGGCTCCTCTAAAATTAACCGTTTCAATAATGGTCGTTTTTAAACGGGAAACCAGAGCTTTTCTCGCTTCACTTTCTTCCTCAAGAATGAGTTTTAACTCAACATCTTCGACCTCTATTATTTCCCCATTCACCAATTCAAAGGGTCCGTATTCCTCTTCGTTCTCAAGATTGAATAGTACGATTGAGTCAGCGGCCAGGGCTACTTTGGAAAGCAACGACAAGATCAAGAAAAAGACAAAGAGGTTTATTTTCATAATGGGCATAGGTTTGAGGAGGTGCGTAGCATTTAATTGGACCACTGAATTCCAGCCTTAACAAGGGAAATCATACCCAACTAGATCCAACAAAAAGGGCGAACCCGCTAACGAGCCCGCCCCTTTTTGAATTGATAGGAATGGTTTAAACGCGGTGGTTCAAGGCATGGACCACATTGGGGGCGTCTTTTCCGATCCGTTCCATCTCGTTTAAGATATCCACATAGATCATCTCTGCCTTAAGATTTTCGGTCTCCTTCATCCGCTTGACTGCAGATATAAAATTCATCGGAGTAAGTCCAAGTGGCATCTTTGGAAACATACAATCCATTGAACAACTATTATTGGAGAAGCCTGCCGTTCTGGAAATTCTGAAATCGTGGTTTCTTAACTACAAGAAGCCAGGCAAGATGGTTTTCTATAGATATATTGATCGGGAAAGTTCGAGCCGGTTAATTGAAAATGCCCGGAAGAAGTGGGAAGACCGATAAATCAAAGTGCATATGGTTTTAGGAAATTGCCATGATATAACCCATCTAGGCCCTTTTCTAACGGGAACCCTCAAGAAACATTTTTAGTCTGTTATTAACCTTATGTGGAGCAAGCATCAGCCCCCCATGCTTTTGTTCCACATAGTTAAGAGCATTGGGGACATACCCATCAAAGCATTTCTTTTCCACAGTCACGAAGTCGACCGACTTCTCACCGATATTAAGAAGCAGGTGATCATCGCGCTTTGCAAAGCGAGTCCCCGTGGGGAGCTCCTCGGCTCGCTTCCCCCCCTTGGTGAAATTTCCCTGGTCGACCAGATTCATGATCATTTGAAAGGTAATGCGGTTGCCATCGATCTGAAGGAAGGAGTACTCATCTTTTAGTTTTTGGGCGATTAGATCAACAGTTCCCTGCGTGTAAGTTCCTTTTGTGTTTTTGATTACTTCCTCCCGCAATTCCGGAAGATGGGCTAGCATTTGACGCCTGATCACGGTATTGATCAATGGAATAACCTTAGAAAGATTGGAAATTCGCATGGTTTGGGCACCACAGAGCTTGCCCGCCTCATCCTTGAAAAACCCAATGTTTTCAACCTCAACATTTTTTAGTAGTGCCTCGATTAGATCCTGCTCCGGTTTGGCGAAGATGCCATTAGGGGTTCTCTGAAAAAGCTCCTGTAACATCTTCGGTAAAGTATTTGGGGAATATTCAAAAATCCAGTTAGTAAAAAAGAAGGCTCTATTTTGCTCGAGGACGCTTTCAACTTGTTTGATCTGCTTTCGA
>NZ_CAXLML010000136.1:0-2500 GCF_964187505.1 Candidatus Chordibacter forsetii | reverse complement strand
TCATTGGGTTAGTAGGATGCTACAAGGGGTTATTTACCGGGAATAATTCGGCATCTCTTGGTAAATCAGTCACCTCTTCGGTTGTAGTATCAATTACATTAATTGTGGTTTGTGATGCTATCTTCGAAATTTGTTTTAGTTTACTCGGATATCGATGAAGCCCGATGTTACTAAACAACCCGTGATTGAGGTTAGGGACTTAGGTCTTAGTTATGGAAACCGCACTGTCTTGGAAGGAGTGTCTTTTGATGTCACGAAAGGTAGTTGCTTAACAGTTATGGGGGCTAGCGGTTGCGGTAAGAGTACCTTACTCAAAGGGATGACTGGATTACTGAAGCCAGTCAATGGGCAGGTAATGTTTGATGGGGTTTCAATGTGGGGTCATGGGCAACTTCCTCATGATACGGTCTTGAGTAAATTTGGAGTTTTATTTCAAGGTGGTGCTCTGTGGAGTTCAATGAATCTTCTCGAAAATATCTCCTTACCATTGGAGACTTTTTCGCGGCTGAATAAGCAGGAAATTGAAAGTATGGCTTCTTATAAGCTTAGCCTTGTTGGTCTCTCTGGATGCGAGTTCTTATACCCTTCCGAGTTAAGTGGTGGCATGCAAAAAAGAGCAGGCCTTGCTCGTGCATTAGCGATGGACCCTGAGATACTCTTTCTCGATGAACCCTCTGCAGGGTTAGATCCGATTAACTCCAGTCAGTTGGACGAATTAATACTTGAGCTCAAGGATTCTTTGGGGATTACCTTTGTGGTAGTCACCCATGAGTTGGATAGTATATTTTCGATTTCAGATCACTCTATTTTCTTGAGTAATCAATCAAAAACCATACTCGATCAAGGCAAGCCGGTCGGATTACTTGAGGGAAGTAGGCTTGAGGAGGTTCGTAATTTCTTAGGCCGTAGTTCAAGAAGGAAGAGTAAACAAAGCGGATGAGTCTTGGATTGCGGTTTAATGATTCTTCAAGATAGAATATTGTAGTATTATGAAATTTGCCGCAAATAGCACCCTGGTTGGCGCCTTTACCCTTGGTGGTATAATGATTTTTGCAGGCTTCCTTTTTTTCACTGGAGGTTTATCAAGTTGGAGGGGTAATAATGAGCGTTTTGTTGTCGTTTTTAACGAGAACGTTTTCGGTTTAAACGAGGGCGGAAAAGTTACCTTTAATGGTGTGAAAATAGGCAGGGTTGAGCGGTTTTTCATCGGGGATGCTTTAAAAGATGGACCAGTCCCAGTAATGATTGAAGTTAATCGTAAACTTGTAGATCGGCACAGGGTAAGCCTGGGGAATGAGGTTTTTGACGAGGATGGTTCTTTCAAACCTGATATACTACCCTTATTGGTTGGCCAATTGGTACAGGAAAGTTTTGTTACCGGAATTTTATACATCAACTTAACCACTGACTTCCACCATGTTGATACTAATGGTAGTTTAAGCACCATGTACGGTCATCCTTTGATTCGTAGTAAGGGTTCGATTTTTGCTGAACTTAGTGAAAGCATAAACCTTGAGAAATTAAGCAAGCAAGTAAGCGAGTTTTTAGAAGCAGGAACCGCTCAATTGCAAAATTTAAAAGCAGGGGAATTGAGGAAGTCATTTCTATCTCTCGTTGAAAATTCCAATCTTTTTCTTGATGATTTCTCTAAGAAGGTACTACCGCTTGGTAAGAATTTGGGAGATACTTCGGAGCAGGTTAGGGAGAGTTTTAAGAAATTAGATATCGTGAACCAACGAATGCAAGAAGTCATGGCACCTGATTCTGATTTGCGCTTTGGTGCAGTGAATGCCCTTCATGATCTATCAGAAATGTCCAAATCATTAAAAAGCTTGGCAGATTTGCTTGAGCGTAACCCGCAAGCCCTCATACGTGGTAAGGTTGTTACAGAGGATTAACATGAAGACACCTTATATACTTATAATTCTGACTGTTCTTGCTCTCGCAAGTTGCATCATGCCGGAGTCGAACCATGTGGAGCCTGACTTCTATCTTTTATCCAATACAGTCCTAGACCAAAACCAGTCGAAGATTAATGAAGATCATTCTTTTTACCTTAGGGAAATAGAGTTGCCTGAATATTTAAAAGATTCTCGCTTGGTGGTTCGTCCGACTTCACACACAATTAAATTCAGGGAGGTTGATAGATGGGGCGAACCCCTGGAAGATGGGATTGCTAGAGTTTTAGCGATGAACCTACAGGACCAATTTAATGAATCAAGGTACTCAGTTTTTCCCAATCGAAGGAAAGATGGTTTGCGTTGGGATTTAGCTGTCTCATTTTCATCTTTTGAGAGGATCGCAAACAATCGTGTCTCCGTAGCAGCCAAGTGGTCGGCTAGGGCTGGTAGTGGTACGACTGTTTCAGATTCTTTTTTCTTTGAATTTGCTCTTCCTTTACCGGGAAACGAGTCTGACGAATTAAAAGCCTATAATTTAGCATTGTACAGTTTGTCGAAAAATATCCTTGAAGAACTTTCGACAAATTGAGTCACTTTCA
>NZ_CAXLML010000135.1:0-10665 GCF_964187505.1 Candidatus Chordibacter forsetii | reverse complement strand
TTACACCACTTCTAATATTCTACACCACTACAAGCCCAATCAGCATGTTGCAGCCTCTTTGGCCTTGTTCTCATCTGTCGCTCTGCTTTTTTTCTACATTCTGCAAGTTCTTATGAGCCTTACGGGTGGGTCGGACGATTAATCGGTACTTAGAGTTCTACTGTATGGATACAAGCAGTTAAAAAGACTGCCCTGAAAAAAGACGAGATGGCAGAAAGGGACGTACCCTGTCAGAAGCACCGGTGAGTGATATAAGAATGGTAATTTCTTCCTTCACTGCATTGGTAAGTTTTCCTGGAGATAGTCCAATTTCTGATCGGGGGATTTTGACCAAACCTTCTAGGCGAAGTAAGTCTCCATTTTTCCCCTCATATTTCCTGCGTTCTTTGCGAAAGTAGTGAGTGGACAGGGGAATTTGGATAGACCTCACAACCCCTTTGATTTTTAAAATACCCAACGCTTCCGATCGTAATTCTTTCCCATGCCAGGAAATATCTTTCAAGCTTTCGAGATCGAAAGAAATTTGGGGGTATTGGGAAGAATTTAGCCATTCGGGGGCATGAGCTTCGTAGGCAACTTTTGGGTAGTTAAAACGCAAGGAGCGGGTACTTAAGGCGATCATACCACTCGTTTTTTCTGGGAATTCTGGATGGAATTTTAATGTTCCAACCATTTGCCCAAAAGTTCCCCTAATTGAACCGCTTCCAAAGCCGGTGGACAGATTGACTTCGACCCGGCAAAGGGATGCAAGGGGACGAAAGTCAAATTCCATGGCGGGAAGACTTACGGCAAAAGTACTAATTGTAACTATTGTACAAAAGAGCTTTTGCTTATTAATCATCCTATTTTTGTAACCTCAGGTTAATCTAAAGTCGAATGCGTAAATCGCTTATTCTGACCAGGTTAATGTATCAAATTACTTTAATTAGAATTTCATTGTTGATCACTATTGATAATTAATTATCAATAAATTCTTATGTGTAGATTGATTAAATTCTTAGGGTTCAGTTTGTTGGCTGGACATTCCTTGTTTGGAAACGCGGAGTTGGAACCGATGGTGGTGGTAGAGACTCGTACGCCTCAACCCCTCAGTGAAGCCTCTCCTTGGGTGACGAGGATATCGGGTGACGATCTTGAACAAAGACAGATTTATAATTTGTCAGATGCACTACGATCTGTTCCTGGGATGGCTGTTGTAAGAACTAGTCAAATCGGTTCGCAAACCTCACTCTTTAGCCGCGGAGGTGAAAGCAATCATGTAACTTTTCTTTATGAGGGAAGGAAATTAAACGGTGGCTTTTCTAGAACATATAATCTGGGTGAACTCCCTCTCTTGAATACTTCAAGTGTTGAAGTTCTTCGTGGTGCTTCTTCAAGTTTACATGGAGCTAATGCAATGGGTGGAACAGTATACATGCGAAGTTTACTACCTTCGAGAAATGGTCATGAATCTAAAGTAGGTTTATCGGTTGGTTCGTTTGATACATTAACTTCGAATTATAATACCAGTTTCAAGGAAGATAGTTTGTCGGGGAATTTTGGTTTTTCCTCGTTTGAAACAAAAAATGATCGACCTAATTCTGATTTTGATAACTTGTCCGCATCATTCCTGGTCGAAAAACAAATAAGTGATAAGCTTTATCTCAATCTTCTCGGAATTGGTTACACGAGCGAATTAGGTATTGTTGGATCAACTTACAGTGAAGACTATGATAACTTTCAAGAGACCGAACAGTACTTAATATCACCTCAAATCAAATACTCTGATGATGATTTAAGAGCTAGTCTTACTTACTCAATCAGTAATGATGAATTGCTTAGCCAGCGTGATGTATCAGATAAGACGCAATCTTTAACAGATGAACAGTCTATTGATCTTATCATTGAAAATCAGTTGACTGACAATTTCTTGCTTACGATTAGTACCGAATATTCAAAAACAGAATTTGCACAAGATGGTCTTTCTCCTTCTGCATCACCATGGAGTGAAGGAAATAGCTGGGAGCAGAAAAGTGCATCCGTTGGATTTAATGCAAAATTGAGTGAAAATAATGAAGTAAGTGGGAATGTAAGGTATGATGACTATTCAGATTTCGAAAACCCTTTAACTTACGACTTGAGGATTAATACATCTTTTAACGAAAGCATTACTACATTTTTAAAACACTCCACTGGTTATGCACCACCAACAGCATTGGACCTCTACGGAATTGGTCCAGATAGTTGGTATCCGGGGAACCCCGATTTAGTATCTGAAGAATCCAAGAATTATGAGGTTGGTTTTCGTTATTATACTAAAAAGAACGATTATTGGAGTTTAACATATTTTCACACAGATTATGAAAACCTCATTGATACGACTCCTCAAAATATAAACGAAACAAGAACAAATGGTTTCGAAATATCATCAAAAAATTATCTAAATGATTATTTTCGAATTAATTCTTCAATAACGATGATGAGCTCAAAAAACAAAGATTCGGGTGACGGATTTCTAGACCGCAGACCTGAATTTTTTGGGTCAATTTCATTAATCTACGAAAAAGAAGCATTAATGATTGGTTCTGAATTAAATTCGAAATACAAAACTAAGGAAAAGAATTGGGAGTGGGGCACTCCAAATTATGGTGAATTTGTAGATGCCGACGAATACACAGTAGTTAGATTATTCTCTTCTTATCAATTTGAAAATGGCTTGGGAATTAGTGCAAAAGTCGAAAATTTATTTGATAAAGAATATTCCGAAGTTCATGGCTATCCAGCACTAGGTAGAGCTGTTCATGCTGGATTGACTTACCATTTCTAAGATTATTACCCGCACTGCGGGCACACGCCATACAGCATAACCTCAAAACCCTGTACATTAAATCCCTTTGGGACTTTGGCAGGAGGAGTATCTTGTGTTGTATCTGCCAATGCATAAAGCTTATCACAAGATCGGCAGGTAAAGTGAACCTTGTCTTTGCCGTCAACCCATTCATAGCGTGGAGGTTGCCCTGGATAGTCTACCCCTACAACCTGCATTGATTCGGAAAGTGCTTTTAGATGACGATAAATGGTGGCGATTCCAAGCTGGGAAATATTTTGGGACGCGAACTGATGAATCTCTAATGGAGTAAGTGGGCGACCCGCAGAGCGAATCACCTCTGTTATGACTTTTGCCTGCTTGGTGTTTCTTTTCATCCAAAAAAAGAAACACTATTTGCCCCTGTGAGCATTTTTAGTGCATTCGATGGTTTTGTTCTTGAGAGTTTGTACTTCTTTTTTGATCTCCGCAAAGGTCGGCTTTTCCATCCGGTCAATAAATAGAACTCCGTTTAGATGGTCGACTTCATGCTGTATGCATCGTGCCAGCAAACCGTCGCATTCGAGGGTGTGTTCAACGCCATCCAAGTCCTGATAGGTTACGACGATTCGTTCGGGGCGGGCAACATCTGCATTGATCTCGGGAAAGGACAGGCAGCCTTCCTCGTAGTAATATTCATCACTGGGTAAAGTCTTTACAACTGGGTTGGCGAGAGAAAGCGGCATGATTAGAGAGGAGGAGAGTGGTTTCCCGTCCATTATGCAGGTCGTTGGATATTCTGGATGATCTGGAACTTCCATCACGCAGAATTGAATTGCTTTTCCAATTTGTTGAGCCGCTAAACCAATCCCTTCGGAAGCATGCATGATTTCAAGCATATCTTGGGAAAGCTTGGAAAGGTGATCATCAAACTTTTCAATTTTGTGACCTTTTTGGCGTAAGACAGAATCTCCAAAATAGCGTATGTATAAACTCATTTGTAAAAACTATGGACTAAAATGAAGATGAATTAAATTGAAATTGCATTGAATCAAGGAATTCTAGATAAAGGTATCCCAATTTGGATATGGCAAACAAGATAAAGTTGGGTGGAATTATTTTTCTTCCTTTAGCATTGATTTTAGGAATCCTTGGTTTGGGTTCACCGGTGTATTTTGCAACCGTTTCTGAGCGTTCTTTGTCAGATGTTGGACTTAACACCAAGACTGTCGACGAGGAAATGGTCCGACAACTCCGTCAGAATAATATTGGTCCTGCTGAAATGCTTTTGCCTTTGGCTTCGGTAAGCAAGCGTCAAGATTTTGCCGATGCCATCGAAAGTAAGCAAAAAGCTCACCCTGAACTATCTATTTCCGGAGGCGGTAGTATTTTTGATATGCTTACCTTTAACGAATATTTCGGGGGGTTAGACAAATACAACTTGGGTAAAGGAAGGTTTCAGGCTTTCTTTGTTTACAATCGTGCTACTTCAAGAGGAGATCTTTGGGATCGATTGCGTGATAAGAGTTCTAATGATAACGTTCAGGCTTTACTTCGTTCGATTCCTGTGGATGGACGTCCCGGTTTTTTCTGGAATAAGTTGATCAATGAGCCTCTCGTTTTTGCATTTCCAGGGGTAAAAGTAGCCAAGCTTACGGATTATCCATATTTTTCAGGTCGCAAAGTCCTTCTTTCGGTTGGTTTGCGCGGACCAGAGGTTTTCGAAGGAAATGTAACAGAGGCTCAAGTCCGGGACCTTTGTTTGTCTGAAGCCCGAGCGGCGTTGGCTGAGTTTACTGGGGATGCGGAATGGTTTGATGTCCGCAAGGAAGGTAAGGAAACAAATATACGAAGTGTGGAGGGAAACTTTAGCCTTCCCAGTTCTTTGAATTTTGGAGACCTGGCTGATCGCTCAGTCATGCTCAAACTAGGTCGAACCAAGGACGGTGGATACGCTGTAATTATTGGAGGAATTGTTAATTCTGAAGGAAAAATGGAAAGCCACGGACGTTGGCTACCCTATCCAATTCTTGTTCCCATGATGGTTGGTACAGCAATGTCGATCGAGAAGGATTATTATTCTAGCGATACTGCATTTGAGATCGGCAGGCTTTCCCAAAAAGCATTACAAGGTGATCATTCATCGAAGGAGCGAATTCGTTCCTTCTACTGGTCAGCTCACCAGATAGCCCGCAAAATGAACCTTATTCAAATGGCTGAACTTACTCAAAGTTGTCCTGATTTACAGGGCATTTTTGACCTTGCTGCCTTAATTCGTATGATGAATCGCCCGCTTTCTGCTTCCATTGGAAAAGTTAAAGAAGCGAGTCGTGAAGTAGGCTTTTTACCCATGGATAAAAGAGAGGAACGAAGGAATCAACTTCTTGAAATGATTGAGGAAAAGAAAGTGATTCAAGCCAAATTCGAGCATGACTTGCAAATTGTCTACACCTCGACCCTGCTTTCCGGCAATCCTTCGGGAATACTTAAGTTTGTTCGTAATTATCCAGTTTATCAAAAAGATGGTGATGAAGACGCAGTGGAACGAGCCCTTGATGATTTAAAGCTCGCAATGTCACACGGTAAGGGAGCACTTGATCATTTGCTTCTACGCAACAAGCCTATTCATCAAAGTGGGTTAGCCGTTCGTTTGGCCGAGCCCTTGTTTCCGTTTTTTGGGGGAGGATTATTAACGAATTTATCTCATAAACACCGAGATCTTTCTATCACCTTGAAAATCATCCTGTTGGTTGCATCTTTTTTCTGTTTTCTTCTTTTTATCTCTAAAACATTGCCAAAGCCTGGCTATCAGCGATCGAGCAGTCATTATGCTCTGCGCTGGACTCGCAGGTTTTGTGCTTCTGCCTTGTTTGCATTGCTCGGTGTTCTTGCCCTTGAGCCTACACTTTTGCAGACCCCGAGAGGGCAGGTATCCGTAGCCGGGTTTGATTTTGCGCTTGCGAATCTGCTCGCCTACGCCAATGAGGAATCTATGGCGGATCAAAACCTAACTATCGTCACCGCGATCATCGCAGGAGTGTTCCTGCTTATTCAAATTGTGATTTTCATGATTTGCATGTCTCGCGTATCGCAAATCAAAAACGAGGAGCTAAAGTCTGGATTAAAACTTGGACTGCTCGACAACGAGGAAAACTTGTTCGACCTTGGATTGTATATCGGTTTGGGAGGGACCGTGCTTTCTTTGATATTGCTCCTCATTTTAGATGTAAAGCAAGACGCCCTTATCGGTGCTTACACCTCTACCTTGTTTGGGATCCTTTTTGTTGCGGCTTTGAAAATTGTCATAATTCGACCATACCGCAACCATTTGCTGATCAAGCAAGCTGAAGAAAAAGGAGCATGAATCGCAGTCTGCTGCTCGTAGTTTGCGATTTTCTGCTCCTTAGCATTCTTGCTTTGGCACGCTTCGATGTGCCCAAGGATGCCGTAATTGCACAGGATGGGCAAAAAATTGTTTCTAAGGAAGTTGTTGAACGTATATCTGACGGCGAAAACTATGACGATGTTGTTGCGGAACTTGAGGCAACAAATGAGACATTGCTTGAAAATTTGAGCAGCGATAAGGATGACCTATTCGAACAAAAACTTAAATTGGAGGCGGAAATTGCCGAACGCCAAAAAATTCTTGAGCAAAAAGATCAGGAAATTGAATCCAAAGATGCGGTAATTCAAGGAAACGAACAAGCTCTTGATCTTGCAAAAAATGAAGCCGAAAAATTGGAGGCTCAACGCAAAGAAATCGAAAGCAAAAGAGAAGAACTTTTGCAAAGTAATGCAGCATCCAAAAAAGAACTCGAACTTTTGGCCAAAAATTTAGAGCAAGCCAAGAAAAAATCTGAAGAATTAGCTGAATTAAAATCAGAAAAAGAAAGAGAAGCTCAAGCTGCCCGATTGGAATTGGCTGCTTCAGTGGAAAGGGCAAAAGCGCAAGAATTTGCTGCCTCCGAAGCAAGGGCAATGCTGATGGATGAAAAGAAGCGTTCAGATGAACTACTTGCTTCTACTGCCAAAATTGATCAAAAAATTGATAGTTTGAATAAAGGACTGGACGGTGTCGGGCAGGACCTTAAGAATGTTGGGGAGGGGTTGGCCGGGGTAGGAGAGAAAATCTCTACCGTTTCTCAGGATGTTAGCTCGGTAAAAGCTGGTGTTTCTCAAGTCGAAAAAGATGTGCAGGAATCGGCAGCATCACAAAAAGAAAACTTCCGCAAACTTAACGAAAGGCAAACCCGCTCGGTTAACGAAATTTTTACCCGTTATGAACAAAATAAGGTCACATTGGAACTAACTTACACGCACAAGTTTGGTATCACCCAAAGCATTCGTGAAGATAAATTTTCCATGGATACTATTCTTATGGTGGATGGGAATTTTGTGTATGCCCTTGTTCATACAAAGGACAGTCCATTTCGTGTTGAGTTTAACCCGCGTCGTCTTGTATCCGTAACCGGTCAAATTTCGGGCTCCAAGTTGAAGGCCCCTCTGGAGGTCAAGGAAATCGCATTTATGGATGATCCTCGCATGATCATAGTTCCTCTTTATGCAAACCCTCAGGATTTAGTAAAATCTTCAGGTATCGAGCTTTTTCGGGCACCGCAGAATCCATTTTTGTTTGATGATGCCGTCGTCGTAGATGTAAAGGATAGTCGTTTTGGTCAGACTAAGTGCCTTCGTGACGAGAAAGATGGTCGTTATATTGAGGTGGACGAAAGGAGTTTTGCTTTTTTAACCGGTGCATTCAATCCTGGAAAGGGAGATCTCGTATTTTCTCAAAAGGCTGAGTTATTGGGGATTATGGTAAATGGTGATTACGCATTTCATGTTAAAAACTTGGGCGGTCGTATTGAAGGTGGTTCAAGAACTCTTTTAGGGGATTCTTTTGACGCTGATAAAACAAATACCTTACTTCGAGATTTAAAAAAGAAACTTTCTGGATTGAGCAAAAAGTTTAAGTATTAAATACGTGGTTCCTTTACTCCATGTGCCAAGTCATCTAGCTTGAACTGGATGTTTTTTTACCTTTTCACTAATTTGGTTCACCTATGAGTTTTTTGACATCTGCGATCAAGGATCGAGGGTTTGGAAAAGGTTTGATTGATTTGCCAAAGGATTATTCACCTTGGTCCGTTACCTTGGTGCTCATCCTTTTAGCCTACTTGCTTAGTTTTTGGGTCAGGTTGGAGTGGATCGATTACGCTCAGGCAAATTACACAAACGAACAGGGTGAATCCGTTTTCCTTCGTCCCAATATGGTAAAGGAAGGAGTAGCCCTGCCCAATACCCACGACAGTTTTTACTTTGGTAGCATTGTTCAAAAAGCAGCACTGGGCATGCACCAAGAAAACAGTCTCCTCCCTGGTGTATATCAAAATGGGATGATTACGGCACTTCCATATTGGTTAATCAGTCTTTTTCCCGATCTTTCGATCGAGCACCTGCTTTTGTGGTTACCTGTTTATGTGGCTGGGCTGGTTTGCATCCCAATCGTACTAATTGGTAGGTTGTACGGGTGTTCCTTTTGGGGTTTTGCGGCTGCTTGCTTGGCTGGAATTACTCACAGCTATTATAACCGCACTCTTGCGGGGTACTATGATACTGATATCTTTGCAATTACTTCTCCTGCTTTCTCCGTTTACTTCCTCTTGGCGGCATCTCGGAATTTATCGCTTAGATATTTGCTGGCAGCTGTGATTTCTTTGCTCTTAGGTAGGTTTTTTTATGGTTCAATCCAAGCGGTTACCTGTTCACTGTGCATAGGTTTTATGTCCTATCGCATTGGCCTCTCTGTCTTCGATACTTGGCTTGATCGAAAGAGCAGGGTGGGGGGGAAGAAAATATTTGATGGATTGACCACCCCTTTCACTCTTTCGACTATTTTACTAATGTCTTGGGTCTTATTTACCGAAGACTGGTCCTATGGGGGAAGCATTGAACAAAATCCAGAAATGTTTTTTTTGGGATTATCCTTACCAGTTATTTTACTTATTGCCTCTTTTTCTTCTTTAAAATCAAAAATCCTCAAAATTTATTCATGGCCATCCGTCTCCAAAGCAATGCCCCTTACAGTAACTATTTTCCTCTTAATTGTGGGGGTTGGGGTTTTTCCTTTTATTAATATTGGTCCTTTTTCGGGCACTTGGTCCAAAATTACTGGTAAATTACAAAGCTACTCGATTGTTGGGCAAACGGGTGCGACCATGGTGGCCGATTCCGATTCCCTCAAGTTTTTGGATGTCAAAACGACTATTCGGGAAGCTAGTAAAATCCCTTTCGAGGTGGTACGAAATCGTATCCTTGCAGATACCCCTACCTGTTCATGTCCTCGATGTATGCCCGGGGGGCTTAAAAATGCTAGTTTTGTTATACCTGCATCGATTCTTGGTTTGATCGGGCTTGGACTGCTTATTTTACGCTACTGGGAATTTTGTATCACCCTGCCTTTTCTAGCCATTGCATACAATTGTTTTAAAGGGGCGGTAGGATTGAGGTTTACTGTGCATGTTGGCAACTACGCGGCTATTGGACTAACCTTTTTATTGATCGTTCTAACCTGGGGTGCCGCAAGACTAATTTTAAAAGAAAGGATGAAAAGCGATGTGTTCAAGAAAAGGTCAGGGTGGGTTAGTTTGGGGCTTGTTGCTCTTTTGGTAGCCTTGTTTGCCACCCCCAATTTACAACATGCAGCCAATTATCACTCCCATGTGGTTTATCCGATTAAGACGATGGAGGTTTTAGAGGAGTTAAACAATGCATCGGATCCTGATGACTTCGTGGTTACTTGGTGGGATTATGGGTCTGGATGTTGGTATTATGGAAATACAAGAACTTTCACTTCACCGGCTCATCAAACCATCGATAATTTTTTAAGTTCGGAAATCTTGCGGTCCAAATCTCCCGTTCAAGCTTATAACTTGGCGAGATTGAAAACAGAAACTTTTATCCGTCTACAAAAACAACATGAAATAAAGGGGGGAAGTAATTACTCCACCGCAGTTCAGGCAATATTTCGTGACGGTTCCCCCGAACAACTTTTCTACCAAGGTTTTTTGGCTGATGCCTCTAAACCCGGTTTTTCCCTTCCTCCGAAAACCCAGGAAACCTTTCTTTTCCTGCCTTACGAAATCTTGAGGATTTTTCCTACCATTCTTAGCTTTAGTTCACGTAACCTCTATTTTCCTGGTAATGCAGGAAGTAACGCTTCCAACCTTAGTGAGCCTCCTATGACGATTCTTCGAGGAGGCAGAAGGGAAGGGTCATCCTATGCCTTTAACGGCGGTTATCGATTAAACCGGCGTGGAGATTTGCTAATCGAAGGAACTCAGAATGGAATGATTTCTTACGGACAAGCTTTTGAAATCGACCCTCTTGGCGGACCGGCACGAATGGTTGACTCTGTTTCTGTAGACGGTCTTACAGTTGGATTGAAAAATGACCCTGCTGTGGGCCGGCGTTTGATTCATATCCCTCATCTGAACGAATTGATTATCATGTCTGCGGATACTTTTCGTTCTTCTTTTGCCCGTCGTTATCTGCTTTCACGATTCAATGAAGATGTTTACACCCATCCATTGTTTGAAAAGGGAGCAGATCCTAGGAAGCAACCCTTTTTCACACAGGCTGACTGGGTAACAAGCCAGGGTTCCAAAATTATTCTCAACATGAGAGGTGGCTACAAAATCGAAGCAGATTTATCTCAAAACCTTGCAACATTACCAAACTCGCCCACTCCAATCCCTTTTTCTTTTCATCGCAAGCTTCACGATCCCAAGACAGCTAAACTCATGGATGTACCCTCCATAGAAAAAAAGGGTGCTCGATTTCATCTTATCCAAACTAGTCTACCTTATTTTAGTGGAGAC
>NZ_CAXLML010000134.1:0-2733 GCF_964187505.1 Candidatus Chordibacter forsetii | reverse complement strand
TAGTGGATCAAGTTCACCAGATGCTTTTTCATCCGCGAATGCATTTATATGGAATGATGAGAGAGCAACGGCAACCATTGCCCTCGCCCATCTTTGTGACTTTAGTTTTTTCATAGGTAGTTTGTTTTGTTGATACTGAGACTCAATCTCAGTTGATATTGAGACTCAATCTCAACAAAGGTGGGTTGTCAACTCACAAAATATTAATTATTAATCTATTAAAAATTTAGCTAAGATTAATGGTATCAAAGATGTTTGGATGATAAATTTTCCAGTTTAGAACGATACAAATGGTTTGTTGATTTGTTTAATATCGAGAAAGCAAAATGCCCGAAAAAGGATCAGCACGAGTATCCTAGAATGGTGATAATGACACCAAAGACCCTTGAGTTTCTTTCTGCTCCCGTAACTGCTCTACCGAGGCAAAACAACCATGTTGACAGGATTGTGCTAAGGGTCACTATTTAAGGGGTATTTGCTCCTGTAGTTCAATGGATAGAACATTGGTCTCCGGAACCGAAGATCTGGGTTCGACTCCCAGCGGGAGCGCCAGTCTCAATCAGCGTTGTAGCCTGTTGTCTTTAAAAGCGAATTATTGTTAAACTAGTTACATCCCCCAGTTTAAAGGGATGCATTAAGCATAACTAAAAGAGAAGTAATTGTAATATGTTTCAATTCAAGTTTGGGTGAGTTTGTTGGATCCCCCGACAAAACTTTCTTCCAATCGAATTAATGTAGTTTTATGTAGGTGTATAATATAAGATAAAATCCATTAATAAAGCTTGATAAAATCATTAATATACTTATAAGGTGTGGTGATATTTCCTTACTCCATTTTATGTAAGTGCATTTATTTTAATAATCACAATCATTTACATAAAAAATTAATACCTCTGATCATCAAAGGCCTTCAAGAAAGTCAACAAGTTCTACTGAGCCTCCTCTCCCAACTATAGTTTCTTTTTTTTGGGACATTCCCAATTTATGTTCCTTTGCGGGCTTAGCTTGTTCGGGAATAGCAATTTATGCTTCGATTCATGCTGCTTTCTATGTAGCTATGGTTGGTATGATTTGGGCAGTTGCATTCGATTGGGCGGATGGACTTATTGCCAGAGGGATGAGTGGTCGAAATGAAATGCAAGGGAAGTTTGGAGCACAGCTGGATGTTTTAATAGACATTGTCAGTTATGGGGTTACGCCTGCAATCTTAATTGCATGCTACGGTGGATTTGAAGTTGAATTTCTTACGGTTGCTTTATTTCTTCTTTTTGCGAGTGCCTTGAGGTTAAGTTATTTTAGTGTTTTTGGGCTCTCTGGTGGAAGTCACTACACAGGTTTGGCGCTCGATAATAACAATATTTTTTTAGCCTTCATCTTTATTTTCGAAGGGTGGATCGGCGAATCATTTTCAATGATTTTACTACTACTAAGTTTACTCATTGCTGTTCTTAATATTTCTCAAATCAAAACCCCAAAGCTTTCTTCCAATCCAATTAATGTATATTTACTAGGAAGTTATACCGTTTTAATTACCTGTTTTTTTTATTGGAAGCAATCCAATCAAATTTAGGTCAATTACATGGTCATTTACACAGTAGGCACATTTGATTTATTACATGTTGGGCATTTGGCCTTATTGGAGTATTGTAAAACTTTGGGGGACACAGTAGCCGTTGGAGTTGGTTCAGATAGCGTGGTAAGTTCTTACAAACCCAACCTGCCTATTATCCCGCTGGAGGAACGAATGGAAATGTTGAGGGCCTTGAAATGCGTGGATATTGTACGACCTTATTATGAATTGGAATATGTTTCAGGTTGCGAAGAATTGAAGCCAGATGTTTTTGTTATTGGAGAGGACTGGGGAAACAATACCCATAACCTTGATGTGGAGGCATACCTCTGCAAAGAAGGAAAGAAACTCATCCAAGTCTGTTATAATCCCCGTACATCTTCCTCGAAGATCAAACAAAATGTGATCGATCAATCTCACCGGGGGGAAATTTTGGCTCAGGGAATTTCTTTAAATGAATGAAATTTCTGTCCATTTAGCATTTATATTTTCATATTTCTAGTTTCCATTCGTTTTGGATAAATTTAGATTAAAAGTAAGAAAAAAGAGTTAGTTTATTTTTGTGGAAAGTAGATAGATGTGGGAGAAAAGCAATCATACCCATGGTTCTGGATGGGTTATGCAAGTGCTTTAGGACTGAGTTCGTTCACAACCTTTGCTTGCCAAGGGTTATGGCCTTTCTTTAATTACGGCAGGTTTGCGGTAATCGATTTATTGATGCAGTTGCCATTTCCGTTTTCCAGTTTTGCTTGCAAAAGTTTTTCAGCAATTGGCTTTTCTAATATCCATCCCAAAGCCTCTAAAGCATCGAGTCTTTGCTTTCAATGTTGTTTATTTCGGTAACGAGTCGGTCTTGATCTTCCATCCTAAATACAAGTGCTTTGGAAGTTAAAGTAAGAATATTTTCAAAGATTGCTGCCAACTTTTTAGTTTATGCACCTGATATTGGAACCTGTGAAGCAAGAGGAGAAATTTGGACTGCTGGAGCACCTCGACCAGTTCGCTAAGACATTATTTAACTCGTGGACTCTGAGATAGCCAGACCGTAGAAATTAAATTAAAGGTAATTTTATCGATTTGCTAAAACTGCCTAAATTTATTTCCTGAAAAGGTATGATTACAGTTAATGATAACTTGCTAAGAAAGTTGGAGGAACACCCAGT
>NZ_CAXLML010000133.1:0-5625 GCF_964187505.1 Candidatus Chordibacter forsetii | reverse complement strand
GGTAGGGCATCCTTCACTGGTATTCTCACCTTTCCTAAAAATGATCAATTATGGGATGCGTTAAAATACCAAGGTATAGAAAAATTGATGCTGGAAACCGATAGCCCCTACTTGGCCCCAGTTCCCTATCGAGGAAAAAGAAATGAGCCCGCTTTCATTAACAAGGTTGGGGAGTACGCATGTACTTTGTTGAATGTGGACGCAGTGGACAAAATCTGGGAAAATTCAATGAATTTTTATCAACTTCATGTTTGACAATTCAAGGCACTTAAATCCTCTTATCAGTTATAAATTTAATTGATTTAAAAATTTTCTCAGTAAATTTATTTAATATATTCAGCCAAATAAATTTTAATGGAATCTTCTAGTGACGAAGAAGAACTCTCAGAAGTTCAAAAGCGTATACTTGCCAAAAATAAAGTTTTGCAAGAAATAGCCGATCATAAAACTAAACTTCGATTACTGAAGAAAAAATACAAAGAGGGTCATAATGTAAGCCAAGATATTGATGGTGCCGAAGGTTATGTTGAGGTTCTCAAAAAAGAGCTAATTTCTATTCAGGAAGGTAGCCATTCCACCTTTTTGGCTGCTAAAAAAATCATTTCACCAAAGTTCAATGTTGATACAAAAAAGGGCAAAATCCTATCTAATATTCGCACCTTGGCCAAAGATATCAGAGAGTGTGAAGCCTTTCTGAGCGGTGGTGACAGAACGCGAGAAGAAAATGAAGATGTTCGTAAGAAACTGGAGGTACTCAGGGCCGATCATGCAGAGGCCCAGCAAGAGCTAAAAGCACTGAGCCAATTTAACCATACCAGGTTTCTTGAAATGAAAGAGGCCCAGCAGGAACTGACTGAAAATGAAGATGTAGCTGTAGAAAATATCTCGGATGTACCTGAAGCAGTTGAAAGCCTTACACCCGGGGTAAAGCCGAAACCCACCGAGACCATGACAGACTTTAATCCACCTCCGATGATTTAATCTGACCGTCAGAAACCTTCCCCTAGAACTTCTTTTTTTCGTCTGCTAAGATAGTTACCTTTGCGGTTCCGCCTTTTACTAATGATTTTGCCCGCCTGATTGCTTTTGCGGTAGATAAGGTTGGGTTACTGGGGACAAAAGGAAAGATATTCCTTCGATTCATCCGACTAAGAGCACCCGAATTTTTTAGGATACGCAGACAATCCTTACGAATTTCACAGAGAATGACATGGCAGTCTTTTTCACTTAGATATTCTAAAAGTTCTTCGAGGGCTAAGACCGAAGTGGCATCCATATTATGGGCATTGAGCATTTTTAGAACTAATACTTTTTGATTTGGATCTTCGCCTACTCTACGAATTTGTTCATAAAATAAATCGGCCGCGGCAAAGAAGAGTTCACCCTCTACATGAACAATAAATACTTCCGGTTCAGCACGCTTGGTGAGTGCTGATGCTTCAGCAAGATCACCTTTCTTCGTGTAGCCGTATTCAATCAATTGGGGCTGGGCAACTTTTCGTAAAAACAAAAGTACAGAGGTGAGAACTCCGGCAAAGATTGCCAATTGAAGAGAAAAAGCCAGGCCCACCAAGAGTGTAACGGCAAAGGCAAAAGCATCTGAACGTGTGGCTCGGGCAACCGTTCGGATTTGTCGGATCTTTACCAGGGAAATACCAATAAAAATGACTAGAGTGGCTAAAGAGCAGATTGGAATAAACCGAACAAGATCATTGAGTGCGAACACGCCAATAAAAATGACCAGTCCTGTGATTAAATTTGCGAGGTTGGTGCGGGCACCGCTTGCCACACTTAAGGTCGAGCGAGTGAGAGATCCAGATGCAGGCATTCCAGAAAAGAGTGAACATCCAAGATTTCCCATGCCGATGGCAAAAGTTTCCTGATTCGAATCAATTCGACCTCCAGCACGGGCAGAGAGAGACTTACCGATGGATAATCCTTCGAGTAAGCAAAGCAGGCAAACCGCTAGAGAGGTTGAGAGAATAAGGGGGCCGTGCTCCATTAGTAAATCGAAGCTGGGAAGCATCAACAAATCTTTACCAATTGAAAAACTTTCTAATCGTATAATCGAAAAACCGGCATTTTCCATGTAGTGCCCAGCGATAGAGGCTGCAATAAGGGCACCGGCTACGCTTGGAAGCGCTGGGGATCGAAGCTGAATTAAAAGATAAACTGCAGCCGTGAATGCGCTTAGAATAATGGCTGGCCAAGCGATTAAATCCAAATGGGTAATAAGGAAAAAAAGAATGCCCAAAAATGTTGAAGGAGGCGTATCTTCGCTTGTCGAGATTCCCATAACATGTCGACCTTGATTGGCAATGATAAGGCAAGCCGCTGCAGTGATGTAACCAGTAATCACAGTACGGGAAACAAATTGAACGATGAAAGAGATGCGGAAGAGGCTGGCTAAAACCAGAAAAAGTCCGGAAGTGAATAAAATCACTGGAAGTAGGAGTAAGGCGGAAGAGTTGGCTAGACCATTAGTTCCAATTAGGCCAACGCTTGCAAACGCACCAAACAAGAGTACGGCAGTTGCATTGGTTGGTCCCAAGGTAATAAACCTCCCCCCGCCAAAGATTCCTCCAATCAATGCGGCAACTGCGGATCCCAACAAACCATAATGAATGGGAAGTCCGGCAACCAAAGCATAAGCCATACCCTGAGGAATCGCCAAGAGGGCAACATTAATACCCGCTTTTAAGTCATTGGATGAAGGGTTCGAAAAAAGCCCCTTTCTAATTCCCGGAATTTTGGGAATGAATAGATTTTGTAAGGGGGTAAACTTTTGCCTCTGCATATTGTCTTCCAAGTAATTTTGATGGGGCAGCCTCGATAACCCTTATTCGGGAGTGCGGTAAAGGGTGTAGGAAGATTTACAGGCAATCCATTTTAAGGTTTCGTCTTCATAATCTTTGTGAAGGTTCGATGCCAGGATTTTGATTTGTTTGAACCGTCTGATGTTTCCACTTTGTGAAAGAGCTAACTTCGCATCGGATATATGATCAAAAATAGTCTTTTGCAGGTCTTTTTTTCTGAGCAAAAGTTCAGAAACAGTCTTTTTAAGATGGTCAATAGCTGAGACTACCTGCTTTTCCAAGTCTTGGCTGGTGGCAAGAATGTTTTTTTCGACTTCATCGCGGGTAAACTTATTAAGAGTTTGATCGAGTCTCATGGATTTTAATTGTTCAAGAATATTGCCAAGTTGAGAAACCTGCCCGAAATCGCGAATAGGCGGAATGTGCAAATACTCCATAGGATCAAGCTTATCTTGGTGAATCTCTTCAATCTTTACCAGATGGTTTTTATGTAAATTAACTTCATCTTCCACTTGCATGATTTCAGAACGGATGGCCATCACTTCAACACTTTCTTCCGGCGATCCTTCTGTTTCTTCTTGGATCTTTACTTTCAGTTCTTCCATTTGGCTTTGAAGTTCCTGATGTTTTTTAAACTTTTCACTCAGGCTTAGCGGAAGTGGAGATTCGATAGTCTCGGATTGAATTAATTGATTATAAGTGCGTATCATCATTTCAGATAATAAATCAGCGGATCGATTGGAATGTCCTTTGCAAATCACTTCTAATGAATTTTTGGATCTAGGCCGGATCGAGATAAGTGAGGATAAGATTTGTCGTTCATTGCCGTCTAAAAGTTCGCTAGTAAAGGGGCTAAGGATTAGTTCTTTGGCAACGGGGCTTTTTTCCAAATCTGTATATAAAGTGTTTATCAACCCTGCTGACTCCAACGCTTCTTCATGAAGTAACAGAGCATAGGGCTCGGCAATGCCCGACTCTAGGGTTAACAAGATTTCGGCCCATGTAGTGGAGGTGGGTACTAAAGGTTCTTCGACACTTTCTTTAGAGGTTTCGATGGACTGATTAGTTAATACAAGAAGTGAAGATTTAGACCTTTCTTCGATTTCGTCCATAAATGAGGCATAAAAAAACACAGCTACACTTATGATGATTAATGCGATACAGTGCCACGTTTGCATGGAAGATTATCAAAACTAAGAAAAGGTTGAAAGGCAACCCCGTGGTTCAGGCCTTTTCTATCGTCATTGACGTTGGCTTAAAACCACATTCCTTTAGACCTGTGTCTGAAAACTCCGTTTCTTTTGAATTTTCTCAAAATCTTGTTGGGATCCAAAGAAACCTCTATGCATTTATCCTAAGCTTACTTTCCAATCGAAGCGATGCAGAGGATGTTCTTCAGGAAACCAATTTAATCCTCTGTAAAAAGTCACAGGAATATAACCCTGATGGCAATTTTCGTTCTTGGGCTTTTAATATTGCAAGGTATCAAGTGCTTGCCCACCTCACAAAGAAGCGAAGGAGCAAAGTTTGCTTTAGTAATGAATTGACTGAGGCTCTGGCCAGCGAGGATTTCGATATTCAAAGGCATCAACTTACTCAAAGGGCTTTGCAGATTTGTTATGACCTATTGCCCGATCATATGAGAGAGATTGCCAAGATGAGATTTAAAGAAGATGCACCTATGAAAGAAATTTGCAAAATCCTAAACCGTCCAATCGGAGCGATTTCAGGAACTCTTTTTCGTATCCGTCAAAACCTTATTAAATGCGTTCAATTGAAGATTCCTCAGCTTGAAATTGAGGAAGAATCCTGAAAAATTTAAATTTTCGGTATCATTTTGTGAATAAGTGCTAATTAAGCATAGATTCAACATGAATACACCAACAACAGATGATCAACTAGTTCGCTTAACAAGCAAA
The DNA here is from genome assembly GCF_964187505.1 of Candidatus Chordibacter forsetii. NCBI lineage: Bacteria > Pseudomonadati > Verrucomicrobiota > Opitutia > Opitutales > Candidatus Seribacteraceae > Candidatus Chordibacter > Candidatus Chordibacter forsetii. The sequence goes on along the minus strand of NZ_CAXLML010000133.1, from coordinate 890 downwards.
CTGTTGGATGGAATGATTTCCGATGAAGAACATTTACATTTAAATCATATGTTAATGAGTTCTCGCAGTAATCGATTACGTTATTTGGAGGTTGTTCGCATCGAATCTTTGTTGCACTGGGAGCCAAGTAGTATGGACCTGCCTGAGCGTGAAGAAAAATCATCTAAACTGATTTCCTTTCCTTTGTTCGCCTGGGTTGGTTCAATTGCAGCAACCCTAGTCGCCATGATTGGTATTTGGTGGGCATTTCGCTCAACCTTTGACCACAAATCTCAAATTGCCGAAATTCATCATCAGTCTGTTTTTTTTGACGCTGTAACTTCTGCCAAGCCTGCTAATTCCTCTTTCAATCCCAAGAAGCGAGTCTTAGATAAAAAAAACTTATTTAAACCCTTTAACGAATTGAGTATCCGCCCATCTGCTCAAGAGCATGCAAGAGAGGGCATGGAAATTTTGCGTTCGAACGATCGCACGGCCCAAGGTGGAGCATTTGAATTACACGGCTTAGTCAAAAGATGGAATCGTGAACCCTATCTTAACATACCTTCCGAGAAGGGAGTTCTACCGGCATCGGGGTCAAAAATGTTAAGTTTTGAAAAGATGTCGATAAATGTGGAATCTCAAATCGCTCATGTTGAAGAAACTGTACAGGTTTTGGATGTTCGCGCAGCACTTAAAAACAACGGGGGAACAACGGCTCGTATATTTGCTGCCGTCAAATTTAACCAAAGCTTTGGAGCATCCCAAGAAGGAGCCGAATTTGGCCTAACCTTACAGGCATTTAAAGATAGAGGAAATCTTAGCGAACAGTCTCTGGCGAGAGTTGAAAAAAACTTACCTTCCGACCGAGACCCCAGTACATGGAATGAATTAAGTTCTGAATTCGAAAT
>NZ_CAXLML010000132.1:0-2896 GCF_964187505.1 Candidatus Chordibacter forsetii | reverse complement strand
TTACGGGTCAGGTCATTTCGGGAAATTCCCGGGTTTTCCTTTTCAATTCGTTCCCGCATATCCTTAAAGACGGGCTTAAGAATGATGCGGTTGTTTCTCATAATCTCCGAAATCGCTTCAGGTGTTCTTCCCTTGTAGTCATCCAGCAGGGTCGGCGGTTCGGGGATGAAAACATCTTTGAGGAAGTCCTCGTAGCGGGTCGGGGGAGCGTAGGGTTCGTGGGGTGGTTTCGGATGGAGTAATAGACAGAACGGTTTGTTTGGGTCGCGCTTTTTTTTGAGCCATTGGATCGCCTCGGTGGTGATTACTTCATTATTGTACCCCTTGATCGTTCGACCTCCTCTTAGGGCTTCTTTTTGGGTTTTTGGGCTCCAGTCTATCCATGGATGGTGGGGTTCAAATACATTGGGGTCCCATGGTTTGCCCTGCATTTTTTGTACGCAAAAATAATCAAAACCAGTCGGGCGGGAGAGCAGGTGCCATTTACCAAAGAGAGTGGTTTCATAACCTGCTTTTTGTAAAAGTTTGGGGAATGTTTGCTGGCTACCATCAAAGCGTTGGTTCAGGTGGGTCACTCCATTGCGGTGCGAATATTTCCCGGTAAGAGCAGCGGCCCGGGCTGGCGTGCAAAAGGAGTTGGGTGTGAGAGCATGCTCAAAGCGCATACCTTCGTTGGCAATGCGGTCGAGGGCAGGCGTTTGGATGTCTTGATTTCCGTAACAGCTCAGTGCCTTTTTGGCATGATCATCGGAAAAGATGAGCAGGATATTGGGCTTCTTTGCCTCAGTGGTGAAATAGCATAAAAGGACGAAAGCAAATGCGAAAAGCAGGCGTAGGAGAAAAGCAGGATGATTCATCGGTTTCATTTCAGTTTTATTTCTAGGTCAAATTCCTTGTAGGTTTGGTAAAATTCATCCGCTAGTTTTGGGTTTTCGGTGGCAAGGTTGGTTTGCTCGCCCGGATCATTTTGCAGGTCATAGAGCTCATAATCTCGTGGTTTTGTTTTTTCAAAAGTAGTTTTTCTGTCGGGATGAATCCATTTCCAGTCTTCGATCCGCATGGCATTGGACCGGTGCACCATAGGTGGGCGGGGAAATCTTCTTTCCGGTTTAAGCAGAGCGGTTAAAAAACTATGGCTGTCTACGGCAGAGGGGAATTCTTCTTTTGGATTTATGCCTAAGAGCTCCGCAAAGGTGGCAATGAAATCGGTAAAATTGATGGTGGATTCGGAGGTGGTTCCTGCGGCAAGTTTGCCGGGCCACTTCGCGATAAAGGGCACCCGGTGTCCACCCTCGTAGCGATGCGCTTTCATGCCTCGAAATTTTTCCGAGGAGGCATGGCCCTGTGCTTTCATTAGTTTGTGTGCCACCGGGCCGACTCCATTATCGCTGGTAAAGAAGAGAAGAGTGTTTTGGTCGAGCCCAGCATTTTTGAGGGCATTATTAATCTGGCCTACTACCCAGTCCATTTGCATCAAGAAATCACCGTAAGGGCCGAGTCCGCTCTTGCCAGCAAACTCTTTCATTGGCACCCAGGGTTGGTGGGGGATGGGGGAGGCGTAGTACAAAAAGAAAGGTTTGTTCGATTTCTCTTGGGCATGATCCTCAATAATTTTTACTGCCCGTTTCACCAGCGTGGGACTGGTTTGCTCAACCGAAAAACCGAAGGCAGTTTTGGTTTTCACAGTTATACTTTCGCCCTTGATATTGAATTTTGGAAAAGTAAAGGGCTCGGTTGGCTCTTTGGTGAAACGATTGTTTTCGATCCAGCACATCGGATCGGATCCGGCTGAGGAATGAATACCGAAAAAAGTATCAAACCCCTGGTCAACGGGTCCACCGGGTAGCGGTTGGTCTGTCCACTTGTTTTTCTTCTGATTAGGATAATTAAAACCGAGGTGCCATTTGCCGACCATATGGGTACGATACCCCTTGGACCGAAATAAATCTCCCAGTGTTTTCTCTTCCTTGGTAATGATTGCTTTTCCACGGGCGAGCAGGGTATTGAGTATACCGCTGCGGGCTGGGTTGATTCCGGTAAGTAAGCCATAGCGGGAGGGGGTGCAGGTTCCGCTAGCAGCGTGGGCATCGGTAAAGCGGATCCCCTCGTTGGCCAACTGGTTGAGGTTGGGCGTGCTGATTTTGGAGGCGGGGTTAAACTGTTCGCAGTCCCCATAGCCCATATCGTCGGCGAGAATGATCACTACATTAGGCAGTTCTTTTCCCCATGCAAGAATCGAGAATTTGAATAAAATAAAAAGGCGAAGAAATTGGGGACATGATTTCATTTTGGTTACCTTTTGGAATAAAGATGCTCAGGGCGTCTCGTACACATCAATTTCTCCAAAAAAGGTGGGGGCTTTTACATCCCACAATAAATAGCGGTATTTGCCCAATTCCCCCTTGGATGCAAATATGGAGCAGGCCTGCTGGGCGGGGCGGTCCAGTTTTTGATGAACCTGAAAAAATTGGTCGCTATTTACCCTGGCAATCCTCACCCACCCAGAATCTGGATCTCCAACGGCTTCCGCAGAGGGTGGGGTCTCCCCTGCAAAACCGTAGAGCACATAGCCCTGGTGTGCACGCACCCGGTGATCTTCAATCCGGTTGTGCTGGTGCCAGGAATAGGAATTGATCTTGCGGATGGAAACTGCTCGACCCAGGTCCATCAGCAAGGAACCATAGCGACCGTTCTCAAAGAAGAGAGACTCACGCGGAGAGTCCTGTTTGCTTTGTCCCCGACCATCAATCAACACATTTGGATTGGGAGATAAGGAGCGTGCCGTTCTTAGTTTTCCCTGAGGTGCAGTAATCGTTGCTCCACCTTTGGATTGGTCGGCGATATCATCTTTACTTGGAGAAGATATGGTGGGGAACTGGAATTGCTCGGTTCCGTC
>NZ_CAXLML010000131.1:0-3496 GCF_964187505.1 Candidatus Chordibacter forsetii | reverse complement strand
CTCTTATTTCAAGGGGAGAATTGATGATTTTAGAATCTATAACGATATATTAATACCAATTGAGATTGATCAGATTTATCGAGCAGAAGATATCGTAGAACAGCACCTTGATTATCAATTCCCCATAAGTATTAGCGGGCAGGTTGATCATGTGAGTATGTCTGGACTTCCGGAAGGTTTAACTTTCGACCTTCAAAGATTGGAAGTTATCGGAGTCCCCCAAGAATCAGGCATTTTTGAAGTGAATATGACCGCTACCAATGAAGCAGGCACAAGTTTTTCGACCCTTAACCTTGTGGTAAGTAAATCTCTACCCGTTCTCTCAAGTATTAGTCCACGTAACATTAGCTCCAATGGAGCACTTTCATCTGCCCAGATCCATTCTGATGGAGGAGAACCCTTAAACATGTCGCTCTTTTGGGGAAGTGTGAATGGAGGAGATAACGAACAAGAATGGGATAATCAATACACCATTAATGACCACGATTTTTCTGTTGGACGGGTATCTCAATTTATTGACGGGTTTGAAAAAAATGAAACTGTTTTTTACCGTTGGAAAGGAAGTAATTCAGTATCTTCCGAAATTTGGAGTGAACCCACCTCCGAAGGATTAACAAATTGGTGGACATTTGATGAAATTATCGGTGATGAAATCATCGACAATCATGGTAACTCACCTGCCCATATGACGGGCATGAATGAAGGAAGCAAAGTATTTGGTTACAAAGGAAAAGCACTGTATTTCACATCCGACTCCAACGAATCTGTAAACACTCCAAATTTCCGAGGAATTACGGGTAATAATCCCCGAACCATTTCCCTATGGATTCATACCAAGGATGAAAACGCTACCCTCCTCGACTTTGGCGGGGAAGGAATGGGAGAGTCCTGGACATTAAGGTTAGAGGACGGGAAGATATCTATGTTTTTTGGTGGTTACCTACGAGCTGAATCCGATGCTTTTGTCAGTGATTCCACTTGGCACCATATCGTCACTGGCCTTCCTAATGGAGCTACTCAAGTTGGTGATGTATTTGTCTACCTTGACGGCGAATCGGTAAACCTGACTCCTGTCTTCGATGTTCAAAACCTCAACCCCGAAGTATGGTTTGATGCCAGTGATCTCAATGCGGATGGCATAATAGACAACACACCATCTGGTAATATTTCGGCTTGGATGGATAAGAGCCTCAACCAAAGGGAAGCAACCTCTGTCGGTACCCCTTATTTGAATACAGCCAGCGGGCCTAACAATGGAAGAGTAATCGAAATAAGGTCAGGGGATTACTTACCTGTAAATGGTACATTTTTTGCCAAAGATTACTTTTTTGTCTTCCGTTCACCCCCAGCTAATCCGGTTTGGAGTGGATATGGTGGTCCCATGGGACATAATCCAAGTAGCGGACATACCCAAAGAAACTCAAATTACATCACCCAACACAACGCTACTTATTTTCATAGCAACCAATACCCCGCTGAGGTTTTTAAAAATGGAATCGCCTTAAGTGGTAATTTTGATCTCGAGACCATAACAGATTACATGATCGTTCGCTTAGTCGTAAATGACAACGATCCTGGTCCCTACTCTTCTTACCAAATTGGCAGGCTTACTGGATTGCAGTGTAATTTGGATATCTCCGAAATCTTAGCTTTTGGAAACAAGTTATCCGATGTAGATGCAAATTTACTGGAGTCTTATTTAGGCAATAAATGGGCTCTCACCAACCAACTCCCTGCAGACCTACTCACTACCTCATCCATTCCCCTCAATACTTTAGCCGAGAGAAACCTCGGTTTTGGAACTGGTTCAAGTGAGGGTTATGGCTTCGAAGGCACCCTTGATGAAATTCGTATTTACAACCGTAGCCTGACCGCTTCAGAAATTTCCATTCTTTATCTTGGAGGCAGTGTAGAGTTCACTACTTCAAATGAAAGGCAACCACCAGTGGTTGAACTTTATCAAGCCCGACCGGAGTCAAACAATTCGGTTCTGCTTTCTGGTGAACTTACCAATATCGACTTGGAAAATCCATTGGTAACCATTTATTACGGTTCTTCCGATGGTGGTCTTTCCATATCAGGCTGGGAAAACAATATCACATTAAACAACGGCAATCCCCTGTCTGCGGGCGAATTTGAAGCAAACATAACTGATCTGACTCCGGGCGAAAAGTATTTTTTCCGGGCATTTGCTCAGAGTGCGGATGGTTCAGACTGGTCAACTGGAGAACCAGAGATCAAAGAAAACCTTTTGGCATTTTGGAGACTAGACGAGTCTTCTGGTAATATTGCCACTGATTCTGTCATTCCCCTAAGAGATGCCCTCATTCAAGGAAAAGAAGATAATGCCACCCGAACGATGGGCTATTCAGGAAATGGACTGTATCTTGATGGGGCAAATGACTGGCTTAACCTTGATCCGGAAAACACCGGTTACTTGAACGAATCATTCGAAGGCCGTACCTTCATGACTTGGATGCAAATTGACCCCAAGCTGTATGCAGGTCCCGAGATTACTGCCGTCAAAGATCTAGCCGCGTACTTCCCTTTTAAATTAGGCTTCGGACTAACCGCATTCGATACTAACTATGAACAGTATGAAGCCTCGATCAATGGAGAGACCACCTGGACGGCTGGCATATTTGACAGTGCCCTTAATCTTGAATCTGATCTCGACCATGTTCTCGTACCCGCGAAAGAAAGTTTAGCCACACTCCATCATGACTCCTACTCCATTTCGCTTTGGGTAAACGCAACCATAGGGGATGATAAATTCACCCGGGGTCAATTAAACGCCTTTTCTTTTGATTTAGAACCAAGTGACTACTACCTGTCCGAGATTGAAAATCTGTTAACCTTACAACCAACCTTTACCTCCCTGCTCAAGGACGAGGAAACCATTGATCTTAACACCTTTAGTCCGCAGGACATTCCCGGTTTGGTTATCTGGATGGATGCAAGTAACGAGAGTAGCTTTGACATTAATGAAACCAACAATGCTGTTCTGGATTGGAACAATAGCGTAATTGGTCAGGGATACAATTTCACTAGATCCTGGGGTGATCCCACAAGGAAATTTTCGGGAGGTAAGTGGACAGTTAATTTTGACGGAAGTGACATGCTAGGAACTGATTCATCCTTCAATGGCAAAAACTACACTATATTTTCCATATCCCGCCAAACCGGAGGAGATAATCAACGATTGATTGCGAGCCATCACAACTGGCTGTTTGGATATCATAACGGTGGAAATAACCGTTTCTACTTTAATGGCTGGCTTAACTACGGCTCCGATGCCTCTGATACAAACTGGCACATCCACACAGCCACCATGAATAGCAACGACCAAGGCAGTACCTGGAAAAACCTTGTACCAGGAGTAATCACCGGTGCAGGAGCATCTAACAGTTCGTCACACCCGGGTAAAATCAGGTTTGGTGGGTGGAGGAATGAGTTAAACATTAACAACAGTGAAACCAGTAAAGGTGAAGTATCT
>NZ_CAXLML010000130.1:0-6475 GCF_964187505.1 Candidatus Chordibacter forsetii | reverse complement strand
AAAACTTAAGGCATCTGATGGCAAAGGCAGATTAAATGCTCCCAGTTTTGATCGTATCCCTCCAAGCAGATGCATGGTTCCAATCTCTACATCATAAAAGTCAAAATTCCCACTTCCTTCAAAATGTCTGGGTTCAGATAAAGGTCCTTCTGCTTGCAGTGAGAAATCAATACGACCACCTTCTTTCGAGTTTTCTTTATAAGTGCTAAGTGCACCCTGGTCAGCATCTTCAATTTTTTGGTCCTCCAAGGGTGAACTTTTCTTTAAGCTTTGTGTCAGTCGATTTCTGTCAGCATTTTTAAGCTCAATGTCTAAACTAATGTGATCGGTTTTCTCAGAAATTTTGCTGACAGACAGCGTACCTTCTCCACCAGCGATTCCAATTTTGTCAAAATTGACCTTGGTCAGTCCTTCTAAGTTGTTAATCGTCCCACTGGCATAATCAAGTTCCACGCCCGAATATGAAAAAGGATGGTTGGTGGAAAGGTAGACCTTGTACCAAGAAACATTTTTATCCATTTCATTGTTCTTTTGGTCTTTGTAAATTTGCCCGGTTGCCTCACAGTAAACAACGGATGCGTTCACATCGGATATAGCTTGGTAAACCTCAACTCCCAGGACTTCTTTTGCTTGGTTCACTGGGTAGTCACCCTTAAAGGAGAAATCCATCGATAAATTGGATTTTTCCAAAGTTCTTGGGAAAACTAAAGTGCCAGTCGCCTGTCCGTACTCGTGCTTTATATTCTTTGCTTTTAAACGGGTTGATGTTTTGTCGACCTCAACCTCGATTGATGACCGATCTAACTCAAAGCCTCTGTATCCTAATTTGTCAGTTTTTATCCAACCCTTCGTAAGTGAATTCCCAGGAGGACCAGCCCAAATCCCAGAAATCGAGAAATTACCTTTCGGAATTGTTTCTGAAAATGAAAACTCTTTCCAAATTGGTTTCCACCAAAGTCCTAACCAATTATTTATGTCTGGGGGGTGGCAAGTTCCTTCAATTAAAAATCTGTACTTATGAGGATTCCATTTTTGATAATATTTTCCGGTAACCTTACTCTTACCAAGATTCCCATAAGCCTGATTTACCCAAACAGTAAAATCTTCTGCAATTTCTCCAACTACACGAAATTTACCAGGTGGAGTTTCCAGTACAGAGAATTTTTTTGCGTTAAGTAAGAATTGTACAGGTTGATTTTGTCTTATTGGAGTAGGGTTACTCCAAAAGTGAAGACTGAATTGATCACCATCTAAAACTTTGAGATTTCCTTGTGGAAGGTCGTAAAAAAGATCGAGGTTTTTAGGACTTATTCTCATCGAACCTTGCAATCCCCATTTGTTAGGTTTTATTCGAGCATTTAGACAAATTCTCGTTTGATTTGTGTCCGATAAAACTTGGACATCTGTGAGATTTTCTTGGCTTTTGGAATAGATGAATATTTCGTTGATATTACCAGTCATTTTACCCTGAAGGAAAAGATTTTGGAACGATGCAAATGAATCTGTTTCTGAGATTTTTAAAGTTTCCAAATTAATAAGACTATTTGCTTTTATATATGGTTTGAAAAAACTTAATTCCATGCCTGCATTATTAAGTTTTATTGTTTCAGCAGTTGCCTCAATAGACGCAACTGTTAGGTTTTTGCCTCTTTCTGGTTTATTCCATGAAAGTCTTGCTAGCAGGTCTTTTATTTTTTGGCCTTCACCTTTTTGTTGTGAAATTAAAACTTCGCCCATTTGACCATTTAATACTCCTCGTGCATCCACATGAACGACCGGGAAATTTTTATTCCATAATAAAAGGTTTTTCTTAAAGGCGATTGCATGTTCGAAAAATTTCTCCAGGGGTATAGGTTTTTGTGCTGGTCTAGAACCTTGGTTAAAGAGTCTATTTAATTTTCTCAGTTCAAGATGAATAGATGACTGTAATGAACCCAAAAAAATATTTCCTTTGAGAAATAATGTTTCTTCCTGTGATCGATTTTTTAATGAAAATTGCTTAATTTCAATTTCTGGACCCATTTTTTCTTCTTTTAGAAAATTAGCTGAAGAAAACTCGATTTTATTGATTAAAAAAAGGGCCTTATTCATGGCACCTGATGGATTGAGTGAGATTGAAAGGTCTTTAATTTCTAAAATATTGGAACCTTTTGCCCAGATTTCTGCTTTCCCACATTCTAGCACAGAAAATCCAATGATTTCGGGTCTTTCTAATTTTATAAGGATATCATTTGGCAAAAGAGAATTTACCACAATTTCTGCAAATTTACTTGGTAATGGTATCCGTTGTGAACCGGTCAAAAGAAAAAATATTTGTGCGAGCAAACAGATGAAGAGAAGCAAATTTACTTTGTTTCTCACTTTATAAAGGGAGGCATATGCACGCACAGGCTTCATATAGAAGCTGAAACTTTAAGGTTTAAGAGGTTTTGAACTCAACCCCTTGGATAATTCATCAATCACTGATATCGGTAAATTGCAGACGAGTCCAAGCTCTGGAGACCCCGCAAACCATTTCGTAGCCCCGTACCGGTCAGTTAAATTAAAAAGGATCGAATTAACACCATTTTCGGCATTGTTCTGGAATTCAACTGAATATTTCCACGGTAGCCAATCTCCCTCCACCCATACGCCTTCATCGTTATATGAAAGTTCAATAAATGAGTCAGCTTTGAACTCCATGATTCTATCATATGCTTCTCCATCCATTTCGTAAGAGAAAACATGAAGATTTTCTTTTTCTGTAATCGAATTTATGATCACGCGATTCGGAATGAATTGATCAGGTAAAAGCTCGCGGTTTTTAAAATTAATGGCTCGGGTAGATATAAGTTTATTCCATTGCGTGTTAACCAAACAAATCAATGCCTGTTCTGCAATGTAGGTATTCCATAAGGAGGACTCGATATTGGATTTACTGATCAATAAATTTTGACGGGTTGTATTCATTTGCTCAATCTCGAGTTTTAATTGAGGATGCTCAAAACCATGCATATGTAGAGCAGACTGATCTGGGCTAAAAAGAATAAAGTCCTTTACTTCGACCATGTTTAAATTGTGGATTAGTTCTACAATAACAGAATGATCTGCCTGGAAAGTGAAAGAGTCGGTTCCATTGTCTTCTAACCCAACCCAAGAATTCATTTCGTTTTTCCGAAGAGTCAGTGAGCGATTGCCCTCGACCATTCTAAGCCTTTTTACTTGATCAATTTCCAGGTTAAATAATCTTTTTTCACGCAGTTTTGTTGATAGATTTTGAAAAATCTCTGCGTATGATGCCTGTACCCGAAAGGCTTGTGTTTTGCCTGAAAACAAAGCAAGCAATTCAGTAACATCACCCTGGGGAGATTGATAAAGTGTCAGGCTGTGAGTTTTTCCCATTGCCTGGAGAGAAATATCGAAAAGTTTAGACAATTTCTGATCGTCTGTAATCTCGGAAAACCCAATTAGTTTTTCAGAAACAATTTTATGGAGCAGTAAAGAAACTTCTGCATTGTTTGCAGGTCCATTGATTGGTGATGAAAACTCCCAACTGTCCGTTAGCTTGGTGAAAGCAGTTTCAATATTTTCTTCGTCGGGTTTGAATTCAACAACTTTCAGTGCTTCAACTGCATACAAGGGTATTTTCCAAAAAGTAAGCGTCGTCCAATCAACTGTGGTCCGGTTTAACAGGTCTTCAATTTGGCGTGGTGCTCGCCAAATTCCCTCTCCCTCAGAATTTTCGATCATTAAAAAACGGCTGCGTTGATCCCTAGTCAGGTCACCTAAAGTAAAACTTAAGGTTTTGCTCCCAGCTGATAATTGAAGTGAGGAAGAATTCGTATCAAATCCATAGTCTTGTTCAATTTCTCCCTTACTGGGAAGCTCGTCGACTGAACATATAAAAGTGGGCTCCAAATGTGAGATTTTAGAAATAAGGTTTGCCAATGTAATCGGTTCTACGGGCCAGGAAACGGGCTGAGTAAGAAACCAATCCATTTGATTTTTTTTCAGGATAATTTCTTGCCCTCTGACTGGTTGTCTAATTGCAATCTCATTCATGTTGGCAATAATTTCTGACAGGATACCGTCAATATTACCAATGGATGAAGGCTCATCGTCCAAATTTAATATAATGAATACGGCTAATAAAACATTTGCCGCCAAGAGTAGAAAAGTTCGATTTTTGATCATTTATTCATAATTCCTTTCTTAACCAACTCACGAAAATTCCGCTAAACAGAACCATAAGCGGTACGCTGGCAAAGTAATAAAAAAGAAGTTCAAACTCATTTTTCGACATCGAAACACTGTAAGATTGTAAAATTCTTGGAGGTACATCCAACATTTCATTGTTTTCACCCATCCAGTAAACGATGTTGCGGGCAAGTGCCTGGTTTCCTGCACCAGATCGAAGTTTTTCATTAGATAATATTTTCGAAGAGCCAAGAACCATTAATTTACCAGCCGCAGTTAAGCCTGCTTGAGATGCCTGTTTAGGATTGGGCTGTGAAACTGAAAGTACAGGTACTGGCCCGGCTAAATCTAGCAGGGTATTTTTTTCAGGAGGAAATGATCTTTCAGTCCAACTTGAAAGAGCCCAGGAATCTCGAGATGAAAAAATTAATTCTTGTCCCATAAAGGGGGACTGTGTGGAATTTTCTATTTCTACGGGTCTGCAACGATCTGCTAAGATTGAAAAACCTTCGTTCATCAAGTTTTTAATAACCGGGTGGGAAGCCTCTCTTTGGTAAGTCCTTAAAAAATAGGCACCAGAAAAGAGATCGAAGTTTTCCCGCTTAGGGTCAAAAACTAACATATCATGACATCTTATTCCCCATTCTTTAAGTAAGGGGCGTAATCCAAGAGCGGGACGATCGCTCAGTGCCATTTCCTCGACTGGGTCTAAAGCCAATAAGACTCGACCCCGGTTTTGATTTAAGAAATTTCGAAGAAGCTTAACTTCTTTATCTTGGAAGATGGCTTTGGGCCCAGAAATGACTAAGGCAAGTGCATCATTAGGCATTCTTTCGATTGTGCCCAAGTCGAGTGTAGCTACTTTTATATTCCTGTCCTCCATCAATCCCCTAAAAACCGAGTTTCCTTCCCTTGGGTCGAGGTCTTGTGGACTCGATTCGCCGTGACCTCTTGTGAAATATACCACCCTACGTTCCATGGCAGGGCTGGCCAAGTCCAAGATATAGCGCATGAGAGTTTCCTCTCCTCTAAATTTGCCCGGTTCCATGACTCCATTCTTTACCTCTTGCCAGTCGGAATAAAAGCCCGCTTCCCAAATGGCTTGCCGAGCAAGGGACTCGGTTGAGCGAAACGCTTGACTGGAATCATATGGATTACTTCCTTTTTCTTCCTTGTATCTAAAGATAATACGAGTTCCATTTTGGGGAGAAGCGGCAAGTACGAGGTTTGGCTGAGTTATTTTATAACGGTCCAAAATATTTTCACGGGACGGAGGAGTGTGAACATCCATGCGGTGGACCCTAATTGGGAAGGGGGTGTCAGCTCTCTCAAAAGCGTCCAAAAGCAAATCAAGGTCATGAGTAAACCGTTGAATTATCTTAGGCATGCTAGCCTTTTCCGGCAAAGTAATGATAAGGTCAACCGGTTGGTCCATTTTATTTAAAAGAGCAAGGCTTTCCCTAGAAAGGCTGTACTTCTTGTTGGGGCTCAGATCGATTTGAGTATCTATACCAGAGACAAGAAAATTAATTCCAAAGGATAGGCTAAAGAGCAAGGCTACAACAATCCAAAGGTCGAGCCTGCGATTTCTTTTAGCGTGTTTAAAATCCATGACCTAGTGCTTGAGCCTCTCAACTTGCAAGGCGGATAATCCGAGAAATAAGAAGGTGAGTACGGCTTGATGCAGTAGGGTAGAGAGATCAATAATCCCAACTGCAAAATGCTGTGCCTTGTTTAATCCCTGATTTAGAGAACCTAACCCAACTTGAAGAAATTGGTTTAGGTCAGAAGGGGAAGAGATATTTTGGTGTTCTCCAAAAGTAAAAGCCATGACTGCTAGGTATAAAGTAAGCAGAGTGAATGTAAGCATGCCGGCAACCATTTGATTCTTGGTTAGACAACTTGCGAAAATTCCAACCGCAGTAAAACTAGCCCCAAAGATGGCCAAAAAAGCACATCCGCCAATCCAGTGCTCAAGCACGTTAAAGCCCAAGCTTACTGCTTGCTCAGGAAATCCGTACCATAGAAGAAGGGGGAAGCAGAGTGCGAGTGCACAAATAATAAGGAAGAAAAAGAGGGCAGCCGTCCATTTTCCAAGCACCAAGCCAAAGGAACCAACAGGAGCGGACATTAGGGTTTCTAGAGTGCCCAACCTTCTTTCTTCAGCAAATGATCGCATGGTAAGAAATGGAACAAGTGCAGGTGCCCCAAAGGTCAACCCAACGACTAAGGATGAAAGGGGAGGGAGGATCCATGCAGTATTGGTAAACCCTTCAATGAAAAAGCGAAAACCAATGCC
>NZ_CAXLML010000129.1:0-3597 GCF_964187505.1 Candidatus Chordibacter forsetii | reverse complement strand
GTAGTGCATTCGCTGAATACACTTTGTGGTATGATCCTGATCAAGTGATCGAGGATGAGGTTACTGAAATGTGGGAGAGGTACCATGAGGAAGAAGACACCGATTGGTTTTGGGAAGAGGTTCACTGCATATAATTGATATGAAGATAGTTCTCTTCCTCCTCCTAGCCCTGCCGTTATTGGGCAAGCAATCCGAGAGGTACTACCAAGAGAAGTTTGCAAGGGAGATTGGTGGACAAGTGGAAGTGGTAATGAAGGACGGCACGAGGTGCGATATTCTAACCGCCACACACGCCATAGAAGTAGACTTTGCAAAGAAGTGGGCAGAAGCGATCGGTCAGAGTTTACATTACGCCTTGCACACGGGAAAAAGACCAGGTGTTGCTCTGATCGTACTCTCTCCATCCGATAACAAAGAAGAGAAAGTGGGATCTGTTAAAAAGAAATAAGTGTTTTGGAATAGTGCTAAGCTATCCCTACCACTGCCCTACTCCACCACTTCAATCTCATCGCTCGGCCCTCGCTTGATTCGGTCTAACTCTCCCTTAACATCGTCAAGGGTAACAGTCTTTCTGACCTCTATGGTCTGAGTAGGCTCTCCCTCAAACTGACGATACTTATCAATCAGTATGCCAGTAGCGATAGGCATGACACCATTTGGTAACTTTCCCTCCTCCAGGGCACACTTTTGGGTATCCGCCTGAAAAGAATGAATTGGGCAAAGGTTTTAAAATTTTCATCGGTAGTGCTTCACCGATAAAACCCACCAACAGGAAGCCGAAATATCGGCGATAAAAGCTATTCAGCGGGTATTAGTTGCCTTTTTTGCGTCTGGCTTTTTCGATCTGTTTTTCCTGAAGAAACAGCACAATGTCCCGTTTGTTTTTTTCGGAAGTTTTCTCAAATTTAAGGGATAGCTTATTTCGAGTCCCACCAAGCGGAGTTACTTGAATGACAGCACATCTCAAAAGAACGATGGGTTTGGTATTATCCAGGCGATATAGAATATCTACTTTGTCGGTTGGTTTAGCATTCACATTTGCAGTGATACCAACGCCAGTTGCACTGAGATTGACCCAGCGAAGAGAAATCTCTTCGTTTTGGTAAACCGAATCGATTCGCGCACGGTTAACTTCAGTTTTTTGTTCCAGAAGACGCAATACCTGAGCAACATCTGGGTTGGTTTGCTGAACAAGATCAACCGCTTTTGAAATTGATTGATCCAAAGCCTCCAACTCTGCAGCAATATAATCTGTAAAATAAGTGAAGTCGGGAAAGTTCGGGCATTGAATAACTTTGGCATCTTCTTCAGAAAGGACACGATACAGGAAAGGGATCTGTACATCCATTCGAACAAATTCTCTTTTATCTTCAATTGTCATGGATTTGAATTGATTTTAGATCCCATCTTAAAGCAAGAAATTTTTTATAACCAGCAAGCAGGATCAAAATAAAGGTACAAATTTACCAAGGTTGCCGAGTTGCACTTTTCCTTAACCCAGGCTTAATCACATCGCCTGCCAAGGCATGGCCGTGCTCCACTTCCTTTGCGATAACAATTTGATTTCTCCCAAATTCTTTGGCCTCGTATAGCGCCTTATCTGCAGCCTTTAAAAATGTGGTTAAACTATCATCTTTTTGAGGAACTATAGTAGCCAGACCAATACTTACAGAGACATAGGAAGCAGAACTTGAACCACTATGCGGAATATGTAAGTCCGCAACATTATCCAAGCATGATTTTGCAACCATGGAAGGATCGTTTGTGTTCGGCATAATAAGACAAAACTCTTCCCCACCATATCTGCCTATTAAATCGACGGATCTTGTTGCTGCCTTCTGTAAGGCTTCTGCCACTTCCTGAAGACAGCGATCCCCAGCAACATGACCATAGGTATCATTGAACTTCTTAAATTCATCTATATCAATCATGCAGATACTTAAGCTCTGTGTGTCCCGCATACATCTTTTCCACTCATAGTTGAGACAATCTATAATTCCACGCTTGTTGGCTACCTTTGTTAAACTGTCGAGCATGGTGAGAGCTTTTAATTTTTCCTGAACCACCAAAATTCGAAATAAATAACCAAAAGTTGTTACGCATAAAAATGTACCGAAGATGGAAACCAATAAAGGGGCGAAGGTTCTACGTTGCTCAACATAATCTTGAAAGGGAGTTCCCTTTATTCCCCAGGAACGATTAGCAAATGTGATCGTATCAAATTCACCAAAGTCTCCAAGCGTTGGGAAAATAGCAGATTCATCCTCAGAAGAGCTGTAGATGGATTTAAAGGAATTCCCGGTGGGCATTTCAATAATTGACGCTTTACTCAATACTCCGGGCTTGGGTTTAAGTTTTGCGGGAAACTCCCCCTCAAGTATTTCAATAGTTAGATTCTGGGCAGCTGTACTTCTTAATGCCTTATCAACCATTCGATTAACATTGAAAACTCCAACAACCACACCATCCAATTGTTCGATCCGCTTTTCCAATGTCTTGGGTTTCCCTTTGTATATCGGAGCGATGACCAACACTCCCTTACCCCTATGTTGGACTAGATCGATTGTAGGGGTTGCATGAATCTCTCCGGTCTTCATGGCCGATTTTATAGTTTCATACCTTTCAGGATCTGAGGCTATATCGAAACCATGTGCCACTTCATTGCCAATCATTGGTTCAATAAAAGCGATCGGAAAATACGATTCACGATCCAATTTTGCCTTCACAAGCAAGCCTTGCTCGTTTCTTTCCGAAATTTCAAATTCTTTAAAATCAGGGGAAAGACTACGGATGCTTTCTAAAAATACAGGTATACTTTCAGTCGTTTCACGGGGATTCCATGACAAGGCTTGTATTTTGTCGCCATGCCTTGTGAGAAAGGAATGAACATTGGTAATAAATTCATCATAATCTACATTATCCGAGCAATCATACAGGTTTTTGACTCCATAAACGACCTCCACCATGAGAAATAACTCCCTTGATAATGCCTGTACCTTATCACTAAAATCTCTTCTGAACGAGAGATGGATTGCATCTGTCTCTCGGTTGTAAACTAATTTTCCAGCATAAACAGAAACCAATACTCCAATTACTAAAAGAATGAGGAGCGTGGTCTTGTTTTTGACTATATCTATAAAATCTGAAAACATAAAATTCGGTTATGAGGAATGATATCTATGCATAAAAACTAGTTTAATAAAAGATAAGTTTTAGCATCTTGTCATTTGGCAAACATGAACCTTGGAATTTACCGCAGTATATCCAAAATAATTCCAATTATCTAAATGGGCTAATAATTTTGATTAGTAAAAAGTTTTTGTTGTTATGGATTTATTTGAAAAAGCATTAATGCTCGCATGCATAGCCCTGAGTGCCTGGTTACTTACAGGATTTGTCAACCGGGCGACAGGTGGTTGGATTGCCAGAAGGCATAAGCTTATTCAGTTCCTTATCTACCTTGTGCTTGTGCTTATCGTTATGAGCCTGGCTTCCTTGATTAGGTAGATTAAAAGATTGAACTGCCTGGAGTGAAAAACTTACCGCCAAGAGATTAACATTGCCCGAATATAATTTCCCCAATCGCAGTTCACTTTG